>JAJYMZ010000049.1 GCA_021786615.1 Acidobacteriota bacterium | reverse complement strand
CAGACGCAATCCCCCTGCGGGGGACCCGCTGTGGAATGAAAATCTCGATTGGCTTCGGGCTTCGGGCTTCGGGCTTCGGGATCGCATCCCTCAGGGTGCCAGCCGAGGCATTCTGTCGTTTTGCCTGAAGCCCGCAGCCTGAGGCCTGTAGCCCATGGAAGCGAAGGCTTTGGGCGTGATTTTCATGGCAGGCTTCAGTCAAAGCATCGTTTCGCATTGAATTGTCACATAGGTGGTGCGAACCCGAAGCCTGTAGCCCGAAGCCTGAAGTCAGCGGTGCAACTGGAACTGGATGGCGCCCATCAGCGCGATGGGGGCGGTGGCCGCGCGCAGGATGCTGCGTCCCAGGCAGACTGGCAGCCAGCCAGCCTTCTGGAGCGCTAGAAATTCTTCATCCGTGATTCCGCCTTCGGGGCCACAGGTGAAGGCCAATGCTTCCTTCTTCAACTTGGGATTCACGACCCCAACAGCGGCTTCATAGGCAACCCAACGCTGGGGGATGTTCCAGTTCAGCAAGTCCCCGAAAGGCTGGATGGGCAGCAATTCGGGAAGGTGGTTGCGATGGCTTTGTTCCACGGCGGAGGCGATGATCCGTGACCAGCGTTCGCCCTTGGCCTCCGTCCGCCGGGCGACGAATTCGCTTCGAGTGAAAATGATGGGATGAATGTGGGTCACGCCCAGTTCCACGAGCGGCGGCAGCCAATCCTCCCAGGTGGCAAGGTGCGAGGTGATGGGCAGGTAGGCGTGGATGGCGATGGACGGTTCCCTGGATTCATGAGTGGGTGCTATGAGCCGCGCAAGGGCAGCCTTTGGCGTGATTTCCGTGAGATCCGCCTGCCAGGGGCCTTCGTCCAGCAGCAGCTCCAAGGCCTCGCCAGCCTTCAATCGCAGCGCGTGGAGATGCCGGGCCTGATCCGCGCTCAGCGCCATCAGGCGGCCTTCAACATGGGGACCCTTTGATGGGACGATCAATCTCGGCAAGCTCATGCCCTATTCTCACGGCCTGTAGACTTAAGAGTGTGTCTTAAAATTCCCCCGCGCCGCGCTGGGAGCGCCGGGCGAGCGGGGCGAGGCAGCCGACCACGGCATATCGGCCATATGCCACGGGAGGCTAACGCAGCCCCGCGAAGCCCGCCGCCCCAGCCCGAAGGGACGGGGCCAGCCGCGCGCACCGCGGCGTCACGGGCCTTGCGCGTATGATTTATACGCCGCTGCGGCCCCTTCCTTGCGCTGCATCGCGGCTGACCTCCGTCGCGGCACGGGGGAATTTTAAGACACACTCTTTAGGGAGGCTTCTTGATCAAAATATTGCTGGATGCGGCACCATGGTGGGCTTGGCTGGGTTTTCATGTGTTCGTGTTCGCGATGCTGGCCTTGGATCTGGAAGTGTTCAATCGCAAGGCGCACGCGCCCAGCGTCAAGGAAGCGGCGGCTTGGAGCAGCGTCTGGATCGCCCTGGCCCTCCTCTTCAATCTGGTGATTTTCAAATCAGGGGGGGGCCAGAAGGGTCTGGAATGGCTCACGTCCTATCTGCTGGAGAAGTCGCTCAGTGTGGACAATCTCTTTGTTTTCGTGCTGCTCTTCGCCAGTTTCCGGGTGGAGTTGCGGCATCAGCACAGGGTGCTTTTCTGGGGTGTGCTGGGCGCGCTGGTGATGCGGGCGGGCATGATCCTGGCGGGCACGGCGCTGCTGAACCGGTTCGAATGGATGATCTATGTCTTCGGTGGCTTCCTGGTCTTCACGGGGATCAAGATGCTGGTGACGGAGGATGAGGAGCGGGACCCCTCCCAGCACCCGGCGGTGCGTTTCTTCAAGCGGCTGATCCCCTTCGACGAGCACGGCGGGTTCGAACACTTCTTCACGTTCCGGGATGGCCGGCGCTTTGCGACGCCCATGTTGCTGGTGCTCTTGAGCGTTGAGATCACGGATGTGGTTTTCGCGGTGGATTCCATCCCGGCGGTACTGGCCGTGACCCGTGATCCCTTCGTCGTCTACACGTCCAATGTCTTCGCCATCCTTGGCCTCCGGAGCCTGTATTTCCTGCTGGCGAAGATGATGGACCGCTTCCATCGCCTCAGTACCGGCCTCGCGGTCATCCTGGCTTTCGTGGGCGTCAAGATGTGCATCGGGGAATGGATGCACATACCCACGGTGGTGTCTCTGCTGGTGATTCTCACGGTGCTGATCCTGAGCGTGGTAGTCAGTCTGGCTTGGCCCGCCACCGCGAAGGAAGAATGATGGAAGTCTGGCACCACAAGCTGGAGGCGGCGCCAGCGTCGAGCCCCCATGTCGTGACCCTCGGCAATTTCGATGGCGTCCATCGGGGCCACCGTGAATTGCTGGAACATGCCGCGGCCCGGGCGCGGGACCAGAAACTCCCTGCGGCGGTGGTCACCTTCGATCCTCACCCCACGGTTGTGGTGGCGCCCGAACGCAAGCCCCTGCTGCTCATGACGCTGTCCCAGCGCCTGGCGGAATTCGAATTGGCGGGCATGGATCTGGCCTGGGTGATCCCCTTCTCCAGGTCCTTCTCAGAATTGAGCCCCGGCGCATTTCTTCGCGAGTTGAACCGCGCCCTTTCCCCAGTGGAATGCCACGTGGGGAAGGCATTCCGGTTCGGGCAAAATCGCGCGGGTGATTTTCACACACTGGAGGCCTGGGGAAAGCAGGCGGGTTGCCGGGTCTTCGCCCACGCCCTGAAGGCGCCGGATGGGGGGCGACTCTCCAGCACACGCATCCGTCAGGCCCTGGATGCCGGCGAGGTCGGCCAGGCAGCTGAATTGCTGGGGCATCCTTATGCCCTGACGGGCATCGTCGTGGAGGGGGAGCGGCGCGGACGCCATCTCGGCTTTCCCACGGCGAACCTTCACTGGGAGCAGGAACAGCTGCCCGCCTGTGGTGTATACGTCACCGAGGTGCACGGCCGATCCCTGGAATTCCCACGCCTGGGCCTGACCAATATCGGCCAGAAAGCGACGGTGACGGGACAGGTGCTGTCGGTGGAGACCTTCCTGCCCGGCTTCGAGGGAGATCTCTATGGTGTGTCCATGGAGCTGCGCTTCCTGCAGCGCCTCCGTGGTGAGCGGCGGTTCGAGGACATCGCCGCCCTGCGCGCCCAGATCGCCTCTGATGTGGCGCAAGGCCAGGCATGGTGGGACAATCAACGATTGGGCTGAATCCACAGCGCTTCTCCAGGAGTGTTCCAATGAACTTGAAATTCCTCTGCATCGCAGGCATTGCCATGGGCTGCCTGTGCACGGCCAGTGCTTCCATAGACACCAAACAGGCCACGAAACCGCCCAGCAAGGCCACGGCGAAGCCAGCCCCGGCGCCCAATGCCGCCAAGCTCGAAGCCATCAAGCAGATGCTGGCCATTTCCCATACTGTGGATGGCAATGTGGCAGCCGCCCAGGAATCCATCAAAGCCATGAAGAAAAACAGTCCCACCATCAATCCGAAATTCTGGGATGAGCTCAGCGGGGCAGCCAACCACACCGCGTTCGAACACCTGCTGGTGGGCATCTACGACCGGGCCTACACCCTGGACGAGATCCGGGGCATCACGAAGTTCTACGCCTCTCCCATCGGGAAGGCCTTTCTCGAGAAGAACGGGAAGACCCTTCAGGATTCTGGCCACGCTATGCAGGCCTACATGGAGAGCCATTCCAAGGATTTGATGAAGAAGTACAGCCAGCCAGCTGCCAAAGTGGAACCCAAGAAGAAGTGAGCCTGCGAAGAACCTCAACGTTAGGAGCCGTGCCAAAATAACCTGTGCGGTTCAGGTTATTTTGCTACGGCACCTTATGTCGGAATGCCAGCGAATCGGATAGTTTATTTTGTTGCAACGACCCCCTGCATTGCCTTCCATGACGCCCAGCAAGGATTGACCATGACCGTCATCCCCATTCCAGAATTCAAGAACCTGTTTCTTGAAGATCCGACCGGGGAGGCTTTCTGGATCCATTGGCTGGGCCAAGAGCGATTCCAGGCCTTCCGGCCCCATTTTCTCGCCTTGGGCGAGAGCGGCGCGCAGGCCACTCCTTTGTCCCATCGAGCGGATCATCAAGGTCCTGTGCTCAAGACCCACGATCCAGCGGGCGAGCGCATGGATGTTGTGGAGTTCCATCCCGACTATCACGAACTGGAAAAGCTCTCCTACGGGCGCGGAATCGTCGGCCTCAAGTACGACCAGGATTTCCTGGCGCGGCATCGCGATGTGCGCCACTTGGTGGGCTTCGGATCCGGCTACTACTTCGGGCAAAGCGAATGCGGCCTCTATTGCCCCATCTGCATGACGGATGGCGTGGGCCGTGTGCTGGAGCGCCATGCGCCGGGCGACCCCGTCGCCCGGGAGACCCTCGCGCATCTCGCTTCGAGGGACCTGACGGAGCTGTGGCAGGGCGCCATGTTCCTCACGGAGAAGCAGGGCGGCTCGGATGTGGGGGCCAACGAGGCCACCGCACGTCAGGAAGGTGATCGCTGGTTCCTCGACGGCGACAAGTGGTTCTGCTCCAACGTGACGGCAGACGCGATTTTGGCGCTGGCGCGGATGCCCGGAGGACCGCCGGGAACCAAAGGGCTGGGCCTCTTCCTGGTGCTCAGGAAGAAACCGGATGGGAACACCCGGACGATCCGGATCCAGCGGCTCAAAGATAAATTGGGCGTCCGCTCCATGCCCACGGGTGAAATCACATTTGAAAACACCGAGGCGTTCCTCATCGGTGGTGCCGGCGCCGGCTTCAAGCAGATGGCCGAGATGCTGAACATGTCTCGCCTCTACAACTCCGTGGCCAGTGTCGCGGGAATGCGCCGGGCCATCCTGGAGGCCTTCGCCTATGGATCCGGGCGGCAGGCTTTCGGCAAGAGCCTGGTGGAGCTGCCGCTGTGGCGCGCGGCCATGTCGGATCTGGTGGCCGAGCACCTCGGCATTTTCTCGGTGGTGTTCGAAACGGTCCGGGCGTTGGATCGCGCCGATTGCGGAGATGATCGCTCCCGCCGCCTGGCGCGCATCGCCATTCCCATCGCCAAAGCTCTCAGCGGCAAGCTCGCGGTCTTTGCGGTGAGCGAATGCATGGAGGCCATCGGAGGCAACGCCTATGTCGAGGAAAACATCCTTCCGCGGCTGTTGCGGGATGTCCAGGTGCTGCCGATCTGGGAGGGCACCACCCACATCCTGACCCTGGATTCCATGCGGGCCATCGAGAAGGAGGAATCCCACAAGGCGCTCTTCACCCGCATCAGCGACGCCATTCAAATCGCCAAGTCCGGTGGATGGCTGAAGGAGGCCTCGGAAGTAGAGGCGCGGCTCCAAAATGATATGCAGAAATTGAAGGATCTCTTCACGCTCACGCCGCAGGATCAGGAGCTGGAAGCGAGGCAATGGCTGGAGGTGGTGGGAAGAACGTTGACGCTCGCGCTGCTGCTGGAAACGTCCTCATCCGCACCTTCACTGAGCGCGGTCACTCTCGCTGCCTTTCGCCGCTTGAGCGTGCGCCCTTACTCGGTGATGCCGCTCTGCCAAGGTGGCGCATCCTCGCTGAAAGAAACCGAGACGGTATTGCTGGGATCGGTGCGGGGGGACTGACCAAGGGGGCTTCAGCCTCCCGCCCGCCATCCTTCCAGCACGCGGAACCGCTCGCCCATCATGCCGGGCATGGTGAGCTGCAGCAGGTTCTCCATGCGTTGGACGCGGGCTGGAGTTTCCAGCTCCTGCCACTCGGCTTCCCATGCCGCGAGGGGCGCGTGAGCGCGGACCCAGCGGCTTAAGGATTGGTGGTCCACTTCCGTCAAGCCACTGGTTTCAAGGATGGACGAGAGTCTTGTGAAATCCACATCTGCGGTGAGATCGCATTCACCCACCTCCTCCCACCACCTGCCGTCCACCGTGTGGCCCTTGAAGCGGCGAAGATCGGCGCCCTTCGCCAGCAAATGGGACGCCTGGTCGCCGTAGTCAATGGTGATGAAAAGCCCAGCCCGCAGGGCCTGGGTGAGGGTCGATGCCAATACCGGGAGCGCCTCGCACCACGCGCTGCCATCGCCTGGTTCAATGCCGTCGCCTTGGGATTCAAACCACGCGGCGCTCCTGGGTTCATGGTGCGCGTGCCACTTGGGGCCGTCCTGGGTGAGCACTTCCCGTGCCCAGGCCGCGCCATCCCAGCGCCAGGGCTGCGCCGGCAGGGCATCGAACAATTCATTGCTGAGGGCCGCCCCAACAAAGGGCTCGATGGCTTCGGATTCCTTCATGAAGCGCGCCCTGCCTGTGATCAGGAAGGGCTCCAGCGCCATCTCCGCAGCCTTTTTGGCCGCAGGATTATCATCACGGTGGATGTACCGCAAAGACTCCGCGAAGGGTCCTGCGGCCGCGTGGAGAATGTCCCGGCCCAGCCAGCCGCGGCCCGCGCCGGCCTCCAGCACGGTGAATTCCGCGGGCCGTGCCAGCCGTTCCCAGGCCGCTTCCAGGCGCAGCGCCAACGCTTCTCCCAGCAAGGGGCCAAGGTCCAGCGCGGTGTAGTAGTCCTTGCCCTCGAAGCCCCAAGGGCCCGTATCCCGCCGGTAATAGCCATCCCGTGGATGGTAGAGCGCCAGGGCCATCACATCGGCCGCTGGAACAGGACCCATGGCCAGTCTGGCTTGGATCTCTATTTCCAGAGGCGTGGTAGCCCGCGGCATGGTTCCTTCCTGGAATGATGTCTGTTCAGCGGGATTTCCTCTGGCCCTTCACGCGCTTGGCGTACTGTTCTTCACTTTGGGCGTATCTAAGAGCCACTTGTTGTATGGCCACACAAAACTCAGGCAGGAAACCATTACTCGATGTCTTGAGGATATCTTTGGAAAGCCGTCGAGCTTCTGCCGCGCTGAGCGGGTCAGCGCTTACTCGCTTGATGCCGTAACCTTTGATGGCCGCTTCACGAAGTTCCATCAGCACAGGATGATCAAGGTGGAGAATGTCAATAGTTCTTAACGCAGCCTGATCACTAGGGTCGGTGGCCTTGACGTTGCCATCAGGGCCGTAGGAAAAGGCAACCTCGCATCGCGTCGAAAGGGGTGATACGAAGGTCGTAACATCCACCGAAGCGTTGGCTTTAATGGGTGCGCCATAACCAGGACGGACATCACCACCGTTGAAGGGGAAACAAACCACCATGTTGCGGTGGTCCAAGGTGAGATCAGGATTAAGTGAACGTGGTTGGATGTGCTCGATATGGCAATCGGCGGGTGTTGAAAGTCGTTTCATCGTGTACGCGCAAATGTGCCCTTGCTCTTTCAGAAATTGGACTTTCAGCGCATCTGTGGGGAATCCAATGCCACCGTAAACCAGTTCCCCAGGAGTGTGGCGATTGTCTCGCTTCCAGGCTCGCAGCGGCGCAGGCTCCTTACCTTTTCGAACATATTTCATTGCCGGAGTCTTTCGATGCGATCGATCGCGGCGGCGGCCTCAGCAAGATCAGGGCGATCTCCTTGAATCAGAGATCGTAGTTCTTGCAGCTTTTTTCGTGCCTTTTCCAACTCGTTCGCTTCGATCCATTGGCGGATTTGCGAAACCCCATCACGCATTTCACTAGTTTCCGATTCCGCACCCATTAAATGTTTGAGTATCCAATTGGTGTCCATTCCATACGCTTGCGCCGGGTTCACGGCGCTGTCTGTATCCAAAAGAATCACTTCCTGGGCTAAAGCTTGGCCAACGATTTGGGGAGAGTGGGTGGTGGCGAAAAACTGGATTTTTGGAAATGTGGATTTAAGATCATGAATCACATGCCGCTGCCATCGGGGATGAAGGTGGAGGTCCAATTCATCTATCAGGACCACCCCTGGGCATTCTTGAAGAACTTTATCTCCAAATTGAGGATTAAGTTTGGTGGCTTTTTGAGCGATATCGCCAATCATGGCAAGCATGGTTCTTTGGCCGTCACTCAGGTTTGAAAATGGCTGTGGACCATGTTCCTTCATCACAACAACCACTTCACCCCGTTTTGGATCGAAGTAGAGGTTTTCAGCATCCTCTACACAATCTAAAATTGCTTTTTTAACCATTCTAAAGACTGATGTCTCGTGCCCTTGCTGATAACTAATCCAGGAATGGCGTGCAATCCAACGAACGAGGTCACTCACTGAGAGACGGGGATCAACGCTGTTTTTATAGCCCTCTAATCTGGACAATTCTCTTTTTTTCGCGAGCTTGTCCGCGTTTTTAACCTGGGCATTGTGGCGTGGTTCAAGCCAAAGCCTACCTGTCCCATAATAGGAAATGAGCGGTAGAGTAACTGGCTCTCCATCCCGGACTTGCTTATCCGCCGAAGCAGCTAACCGGCGGAGGGCCAATGCACCACCCGTAGTGCTGCGGCCTTTTGGACGAGAAAGGCTTCGAGACCAAGTGCATGGAGAACCCAATACCTGCCCTGTTGCAATAATTTCGATTGGGTACTGCTCTTCGAATCGGAATTCACCGTCGTAGGTACGAGGTGCCAATCGGACATCCGATGGATAGAAATGGCGAGAATCATAGCCTCGCACCCCTAACAGCCAACTTCCAGCGGTGACGGCGAGCGCATCAAGGGCAGATGTCTTGCCTACTCCGTTTGGGCCAACAAGTAAATTGAAGGAAGGTGCGAACTCGAAAGTGCGCTCCGAGTAGCCTTTAAAATTTTTAATAACAAGGCTGTCAATGCGCATGGGAGCCCCGACTTTTTGATGTTCTGCCTGCCCAAGTGTAGAGCCTAATTACGGAATTCTTATACCTCCGGCTTATTTTGCAGGGGCCACTTCTCCAGCATCCAGGGCAGCACCCATTGAGTCACGAGCAAGGCGAGGGCGACGCCTCCGACGCAGGCGATGCCCAGGCTGCGGAGGCCGCGGTAGCTGCTGAAGATGAGGCCGCCGAAGCCCGCCAGGGTGGTGCCCGCGCAGACGGCATTGACGCGGGCGACCTTGGCCGCGGCCGAGGCTTCCATGCGGGCCCGGTGCAGCAGGTTCAAGGCCGTGTCCACGCTCACGCCCAGCGCGATGGGGATGGCCATGAGCGAGAGAAAACTGAAGGGTTCGTTCGTCCAGGCAAGAATGCCCAACAGCCCGATCTGCCCCGCGGCGATGGGCACGAAGGCCAGCAGCAAGAAGCGCACACGGCGGCCGAAAAAAGCCACGATGAAAAGCACCAGCGCGAGGGCCAGGAACACCCAATCCCGCGTGGCCTGCCGGGCCACTTCCTTGATGGCGGCAAAGAGGGGGCGCGTTCCCACCAGCCGGGCGCCGTCGGCCTCGAACAAGGGCGTGAGCCGGATCTGGGCTTCCTCGGGCAAACGGATGGGAATGGTGACGGTAGGGATTTCCACCAGAGGAGCCTTGGACTTCAATGCCCCGGCCAGAGTCCAGCGTTGCGGTCGCACGGTCTTTTGGGCAGGCGGGAAAAGCTGCTGCAAGGATTCGGGCACGGCGAGCGGATCCTCGAGGCTGCGGCTGAGGGCCGCCAGGGGGCGCTCCAGCGCTGATGGATCAAGGCCCGCGGCAGAGGCCGCAGCCAGGGTGCGGTGGCGCCAGGTTTCGGAAGCCAGCACGCGGCGTAATTCAGGCGCGCCCTGTTCCCAAGCGGGCAGGGGCAGCCCTTCCTTTTCCAGCAACTCTGCCACGCGGTTCCATCGCTTGGGCAATTGTGCCGCATCGTCCAAGGTGAGTTGCAAAGCGAGGGGCTGAAGACTGGAGCCCAGCACCTTGCCCAGCTTCTCCTGGAGGGCGAGGGCGGGATTACCGCCGATGCGAAAACGGCGGAGATCGTCCTCCCAGTGCAGGCGATAGGTCCCAAGGAGGGCAATGGCCAGCAGACTTAGGGCCACCATGGGTTTCCAGGTCGCGAGACGGCCCTGTGAAAGGACTTGGACCGGGGACTTGGCGAAGGCGCCTTGGCCCTTGTCCAGGGCCAGCAGCAAGGGCGGCAGCAGCAGTAAACTGGCCAGGAGACAGGCCAGGAGGCCCAGCCCCGCCGTGACGCCCAGATCGCGAAATCCCGGGAAAGGCGTCACGATGGCCGACAGGAAAGCCAGCGCAGTGGCGACGCATCCCATCACCACGCCGGGCCCCGTGCCCAGCAGGGCCCCACGCAAGGCGAGAGCCTTGGTCCGGCCGGATCTTCGCTCATCCCGGTAGCGGCTGTAAAGCAGGATGCCCACATCGTCGCCGATGCCCAACAGCACCGCGCCAAACCCAGCGCTCATCATGTTCATCTCGCCCAGAGACCAGCCCACCAGCCCCAAAGCCCACACCATGCCCACGAGCAGCGGCCCCACCACGAATCCGAATCCCGAGAAGGTGCGAAAACCGATCCAATAGACCATTCCGATGAGTACGAAACTGAGGGAAAGGCTGAGGAAGATTTCTTTTGTGAGCCGTTGGGACTCCCAGTAGGCCACCGCATGAGCCCCCGTGGCCTGGAGGGGAAAGGCGCGGCCGCCGTGAGCCGCGAGAGCTGCTTCCACATTTCCGAGGGTCGCTGGGGCCGGCAGTTCCCCATGCGCGCCATCGCCCAGCCAGCGCAGGATGCGGCCCGTGGCCTTGGCATCGGCGCTGGGGAAATCCACCACCAAGGGCACCAGCACATAGCGGGCATCCTTGGTTTCGAGATACCCGGTCTTCATGCGCAGGGGGAAACTCTTTCCTGCCGCGGTGGCGCGGAGCAAGGCTTCTTGATCACTTGGAATGAGATTTCGGAGGTTCAAGGGGTCCAGTTGCGCGAAACGCGCCTGGATGGGGTTGGGGGAGGTCAGGGCCTTGGCGGTGGCCCTCAACCGGCCCTCCACTTCCGCAGGGTTCCGCAGCGGGGCCAGGCGATCCCCGAGGATGGCGGGGGCCAGGGCGTAGAGCTGTTCGGTGATGAGGCGGCCCACCGCGGCGTCCCCATCCACCAGGCTGCCAGCGGCCAGCAAGGGGGGCCAAAGCGAAACACCCTGGGGACCTGGAACGGGCTGCGGGCCCGAGAGACGGCCCTCGCCGCTGAGCCCGTTGAGGGGCAATGTGCCGCGATCCAGCAGACGGCTTACCAAGGCCTCCGCCCAGTCGTCGCGTGACTCTAGGGAAGCGGCATCGCCTTCAGCCACCAGCCACAGCAATTCCTGCTGGCCGACGCCGGCCTCAAGGCTGGCCCGCACTACTGGATGATCCGTGGGCAGCAGGCTCATGAGATCCAGGCGGCGCTCCACCCGCAGCACACCCCAACCGAGGACGAGCGTCGTCAGGATCGTGAAGGCGAGGATGCGCCGGGGGTGCCTCAGCTGAAGCCTCAGCAGCGCGCGGAGCAACCGGTTCAACATCGAGTTTCCATGCATCTCAAAGATGACTCAGCAGGCGATCCAGCGTGGGCTGCAGCATCACGCGATGGCTCTGGCCCAGTCTGCGCAGCAGGCTCGGATCATTGAGGCGGCCAAGCGCGTAACCATCATCATTCTCCAGGCTCTCGGCCCAGCGCGAAGCCGTGATGAGGGTGGGCCGCAGGGCCGCGTAACGGAAATCCAGCAGTTGGGCCATGGCCCGGGCCACGCGGATGTCGGTATCCAGGCGATCCAGGTCATCCAGCACCAGACAGGGCGCCTCCAGCAAGGGCGCCATGCGGTTCCGCTCGGACTGGAAGTCCTGGTTCTGGAAGCTGCGCACGTCGTAGTAGGTGTCTTTCAATTCCTGGCTGAAGGTCCGTACGGAGATGAAGAGCCCGGATTTTCCACTGCGCAGGCACCAGGCGCGCAGGGCCGCGGCGGCCAGGGTGGACCTGCCGCTGCCGGTGGG
>JAJYMZ010000132.1 GCA_021786615.1 Acidobacteriota bacterium | reverse complement strand
CATGAGCGCGAACTATTGGAGTACGCCACCAAGGAACTGAGCCAGATCGAGGGACTGCGCATCATCGGCACGGCGCCGGACAAGGCCTCGGTGCTGAGTTTCGTGATGGAGGGCATCCATCCCCACGACGTGGGCAGCATCTTGGATCATGAGGGGGTGGTGGTGCGCGCGGGCCATCATTGCGCCCAGCCGGTGATGAAGCGCTTCAACATCCCTGCCACCACCCGCGCCAGTTTTGCCTATTTCAATGATCAGGATGACGTGGATGCCCTGGTGGCGGCCATCCGGAAGGTGAAGGAAATCTTCGGCGATGACTCCGGACCTTCCGCAGACGCGGTGGCCGGGCTTGGCCCGGACACCACGTGGGGGAGCACGAGGGGATTCGACGCATGCGTCGAATCAGAGGAAGCGAAGCGACCGGGCGGCCCCCCCTCGTCCATGACTGGGGAGCCAAGCTGATGTCCAGCGATCCCCGTGAGCTCTACCAGCAGGTCATCATCGAGCACAACAAGAAGCCGAGGAATTTCGGAAAGCTGGATCCCTGCACCCATCACGCCGATGGCCAGAATCCCCTCTGTGGCGACGAACTGCAACTCACCCTCAACATCCGGGATGGCCGCATCGAAGACGTCAAGTTCGAGGGGCACGGCTGCGCCATTGACGTGGCTTCGGCCTCGCTCATGACCGGCGCCGTGAAGGGAAAGAGCGTCGAGGAGGCGGAAAAAATGGCCGAGCAGTTCCGCTCAATGGTGCGGGGCGAGCTGGACCCTTCCACTGACGCGAACCTGCTGGGGAAGCTCACCCTCTTCCAAGGCGTCAAGGATCTCCCGGTCCGGGTCAAATGCGCCGTGCTCCCCTGGGCTACCCTGCACTCCGCGCTCAAGGGCGAAGAGACGGTGAGCACGGAATGAAGAAATTGGAACCGCGAATGGCGCAAATGATCGCGAATTTAAAAAACCCAGTTAGTATTCGCGTTCATTCGCGTCCATTCGCCGTTAAGGAATCTCATGCCTAAGATTTCCGAGATCGAATACACACCCAACCCCAACGCGGTGAAATTCCTGCTGAAGGAGCCCGTGGCGCTGGGCTTCCCGAAAAGTTTCCCCAGCGTGGAGATCGCCCAATCCCATGACCTGGCCAAGGCCCTCTTCGAGGTGGGCCACGTGGTGTCGGTCTTCATGCAGGACAAATGGCTGACGGTGACAAAGACCGAGGACGTGAAGTGGCCCGACCTGCTGCCCAAGCTCGCGGCGCCCATTCGCATCGCCCCCAGCGCCAGCGGCAAACCCAGCGAAGCCGTGACCAGGCATGAGTTCAGCAAAATCAACGACGAGAACGACGAGGTTCTCAAGAAAGTCCACGCCATCCTGGAAGCAAGCATCCTGCCGGCCCTGGCCGCCGACGGCGGCGGCCTGGAAGTGGTGGGCCGTGTGGACAAGCAGGTGATGATCCGCTACCAGGGCGCCTGCAACTCCTGTCCCAGCTCCCTCACCGGCACCCTCACCGCCATCGAAGGCATGCTGCAAAAAGAGATTGATCCCGAGCTGGTGGTGATTTCCGTCTAGGCGGTGGGCTGTAGGCGATAGGCTGTGGGCCAATCTAGCAGCGCCTTCGGCGCGCTATTAAGGCGCTGCCTCCTTAGGCCTACAGCCCACCGCCCACAGCCTACCGCCCACCACATCAACACTTTCCCTCGCCTTTCCCGCCATCTCCCGATAACCTAATCGTTCTGCCGGACGCAAGTGCCGGGATTCCAGCCGCCCCATCGGAAATGGGGGGCAACTCAAAAGAGGTGGACGACATGTCCAAGTTAGAAGAAATCATCAGGGGCAATGCGTCGAAACGCATGGGCAGCATCAACGTGCTGGACGCCACACAGCTGGATGACAGCTCCCCGGAGGCCGCGGAATTCCTCGAGGCCTTGCAGGGCGAAACCCGCGGCATGAAGGAAGATTCGGTGGTGCGCGGCCATGTGGTGGAGATCCGCGGCAAGGACGTGATCATTGACATCGGCTACAAGGGTTCGGGCACCGTCAACCTGGACGAGTTCAACAACCCCGATGGCACAGTGGGCGTCGCCGTGGGCGACGTGGTGGAAGTGCTGCTCGAGTACCTCGAGGATTCCAACGGCAACGTGCGCCTATCCCGCGAGCGCGCCGAGAAGATGAAGATCTGGGATGAGGTCGAGAAGGCCTTCCGTTCCAACATGACCGTGCATGGCGTCGTGCTGGAAAAGGTCAAGGGTGGACTGGCCGTGGACATCGGCATCCGCGCCTTCCTGCCCGGCTCCCAGGTGGACACCAAGCCCGCGCGCAACCTGGATCCGTTCATCGGCAAGTCCTTCGACATGAAGGTCATCAAGGTCAACCGCCGCCGCGGCAACATCGTGCTGTCCCGCAAGCTGTTCCTGGAGACCATCAGCGCCTCCATGAAGGAAGAGACCCTGTCGGGCCTCGAAGAAGGCAAGCTCGTTGAAGGTACCGTCAAGAACATCACCGAATACGGCGCCTTCGTGGACCTGGGCGGCGTGGATGGCCTGCTGCACATCACGGAC
Source organism: Acidobacteriota bacterium (assembly GCA_021786615.1). Lineage (GTDB taxonomy): Bacteria > Acidobacteriota > Holophagae > Holophagales > Holophagaceae > JANXPB01. The sequence goes on along the minus strand of JAJYMZ010000132.1, from coordinate 9,390 downwards.
ATGTCCTGGGGTCGGCTCACCCACCCCAGCGAAATGTTCCAGGTGGGCGACAAGGTCGAGGTGGCCATCCTCAAATACGACAAGGACACCGAGCGCGTGTCCCTGGGCTACAAGCAGAAATTCCCCGATCCCTGGCTCACGGTGGAAGAGCGCTTCCCCGTCCAGGCCAACGTCAAGGGCAAGGTGGTTTCCATCACCGACTACGGCGCGTTCGTGGAGCTGGAGCCCGGTGTTGAAGGCCTGGTGCATGTCTCCGAGATGAGCTGGACCAAGAAGGTCAAGTCCGCCAAGGGCATGGTCAACCTGGGCGACCAGGTGGAAGCCATCATCCTGCAGGTGGATCCTGAGAACCGCCGCATTTCCTTGGGCATGAAGCAGATCACGCCCAATCCCTGGATGGCCATCGCCGAGAAATACCAGCCCGGCATGATCGTCACGGGCATCGTGCGCAACATCACTGAGTTCGGCGCCTTCGTGGAGCTGGAAGACGGCATTGACGGCCTCATCCACGTTTCCGACTTCAGCTGGACCAAGAAGATCAAGCACCCCAACGAGCTGGTGAAAAAGGGTGACGAAGTCACCGCCAAGGTCCTCAACCTGGATCCCCTGGCCCAGCGCATGAGCCTCAGTGTCAAGCACATGGAACCCAATGTGTGGGAGCTGTTCTTCGAGAGCCACAACGTGGGCGACGTCCTGGAAGGCAAGATCGCGCGCCTGACGGACTTCGGCGCCTTCGTGGATCTTGGCGAAGGCATCGAAGGCCTGGTGCACGTCTCCGAGCTTTCCCGCAAGCGCGTGGAGGATATCCAAAAGGAATACCACGCGGGGCAGGACCTCACCATGAAGATCGTGAAGCTGGATCCCACCGAGCGCCGCATCGGCCTTTCGGTCAAGCAGCTGGAGGTGGATGCCGAGCGCGGCGACATGGATGCCGCCAAAGCCAACGCGCCATCCTTCAAGAAGGCCACCCTGGCCGACGCCTTCAACAAGGCTGAACGCGAGGATTGAGCCCAGACAGAACCCACAAGCCAGGCGTCCGCAAGGGCGCCTGGCTTTTTTGATCAAGAATCCTTTGCCTTCGTTTTGGCGGGCCGTGGCCTCTGCCATCCTGGTGTGAACCCTGGAGCATCCATGGATCAGGCCGTTGAACAACCTATCCGCCGTGGCCTTTCCGAGCAGGCCAAGCTGGAGCTGGCCAACAGCATCACCCACGGCATTGGCGCGGCGCTGGCGGTGGCGGCCCTGGTGCTGCTGATCGTCTTCGCCAGCCTGCGGGGCACGGCAAGGCATATCGTGGGTGGCAGCATCTTTGGCGCGACGTTGGTGGTGCTCTACACCATGTCCACGCTCTACCATGCCTTCCGCGGCCCCCGGGTGAAGACCGTGTTCAAAGTCCTGGACCACAGCGCGATTTTTCTGCTCATCGCCGGGACCTACACACCTTTCTGCCTGGGCACCCTGCACGGCGCCTGGGGCTGGACGCTCTTCGGCCTGGTGTGGGGCCTTTCGCTCCTGGGCATCACGTTCAAGTCCATCTTCATCCACCGCATGGAATTCATGAGCCTGGCCATCTACCTGCTCATGGGCTGGATCATCGTCATCGCCATCGTGCCTTTATGGCGCAGCCTGGCGCCTGGCGGCCTCGCGTGGCTCTTCGGCGGCGGCCTGTGCTACACCGCCGGCGCGGGCTTCTATGCCTGGCACAAGCTGCGTTTTCATCACGCTTTTTGGCACCTGTGCGTGATGGCCGGGAGCGTCTGCCATTTCTTCGCGGTGCTGTGGTACGTGATCCCGGCACCGCGGTGAACTATTCAACAACAGCCACGAAGGGTGATGGTCAGTCCACTCCTTCGGCCCACAAATGAATTGGATTTTCCATGTTACCAAGGGCTAAGTGAGCCCCTATAACGAGTGCTACCACCACGATCCCGCTGAGTTCCTGGTTGGTTTTTCAAGCCAACATGCGAAATCCCCGCCTGCTTCTTCCGCCCGATGACCAGGAATTCCCGCCCCGCCCGCCGGGGATGGCTCTGGGTGGCGCGCTGGAGATGGAGCACGTCGAAATGGGCTTCGGCAAGGCTTCGGGCTTCGTCCATGGGAATCTGGAAGGGCGGGCCTGGGCGGCCGCCCGTGTCGTCAAAGAGGACTGCCAGCCAGAGACCCGATGGCTTGAGCCGGTCGGCGCAAACGTCCATATAGTCCGCGCGCCGCGCCGGCTCCATGGCCACGAAACAAGTGTGGTCAAAGATCAGATCAAAGGGCCCTTCCTGGGTGGTGAACCAATCCTCCAGACGCCAATCCACCGCGTCGCCGTAGCGCTTTCTCGCGCCTTCGATGGCGGGCGGTGCGAAATCGAAGGCTGTGACCTGGAAGCCGCGCCGAGCCAGCTCCGCCGCGTCATGGCCAAAGCCGCAGCCCGGCACCGCGATCTCGCCGCCAAGGGCGATGCCCCGCGCGGCGGCCGCCTCCAGAAGCTCCGCCAGCACGGGCGAAGGGCCGTCCAGGTCCCACCCGGGCCGGGGCTCCTCATCGTAGACCTGCCGCCAGTACTCGGGTGTGGATGGGCTCATGTCACTAGAATAAGGGAGAGGTAGGTTCCATGAAACTGCTGCGCATCAACCACCTGGGCATCGCCACCACCGGACTCGATGACGCCATGGCCCGCATGGCAAAGCTTTTTGGAATGGCAGCCGATCACGTGGAGGCCGTGCCGGAACAAAAAGTGAAGACCGCGTTCTATCCGGTGGGTGAATCCAGCCTCGAATTCCTGGAGAGCACCGATGCTGAAGGCCCCATCGGCAAATACATCGCCAAGCGCGGCTCCGGCATCCATCACATCTGCTTCGAAGTGGACGACATCGAAGCCGCCGTCAAGATGCTCCTGGCCAAGGGCGTCCGCATGATTGACGAGGCCCCGCGAAGCGGCGCCCACGGCTGCCGCGTGGCGTTCATTCATCCTTCAGAAACAGGGGGCGTGTTGATGGAGCTGGCGCAATCGAGTCCCAAGGATTAAGTCCCAAGTCTCAAGTAGCCAGTAGCAAGCTGAGGCATTCATTCCCAAGGCCCTCTTTGATGCTTCCGAATGGAATGGAACATCCAGGACATTGGGCTGGTGGCTCAAATCTCATGTCCTTGGGCTCGCGCTCAAAACTTGGGACTTGGGACTTGGGACTTCCCACCTCACCTCACCATCGTCCCCATGTACCAGCTCCAGATTGCCGGGCCGTAGAACACGACGGGGAAGGTCGCCAGCGCGAGAAAGCAGCCGAAGGGCAGCATGCTTTGTCCCTTCAGGCGGCGCGTGATGATCAGAGGCAATGAAAAAGCGGTGAGCAGCAGCGCACCACCGAAAAAGATGCCCAACATGGGAGCCCAGCCCCAGAAGGCGCCCAGCCAGGCGAGCATCTTGAAATCCCCCATGCCAAGGCCGTCGGTCTTGCGGATGAGCTTGTAGATGGCGTTGATGACTGTCGGTCCGCCGTAGCCCACCACCAGGCCCAGGAGGCTGCTTTTCCAGGTCACGGCTTCCCCGAACAAGGTCCACAGGGGCGACATCTGAAGACCGTTGTGGAAGAGATCCGCGCGGAAATATTGCTGGTTTCCGATGAGGATCGTCACGGTCTGGTTGGGCCAGAAGAGCTGCGGCAGCGTGAACAGGACGCCCAGAATCATCAACGGGAACTGGAGCACATCCGGCAGGAAGAACTCCGTGTAGTCCGTGAAGAACAGCACCAGCAGCGCGAAGGCACAGACCAAGGCCTTGAACCAGATCAGCGATCCCACGGGAAACAAATACACCGACGCGGCGAAAATAAGCCCGCCTAACAATTCCACCAACGGGTATCGGCCGGGGATCTTCCAGCCGCAGGCGGCGCACTTACCCCGCAGCCAGAGCCATCCAAACAGCGGAATGTTGTGCCAGGGTTTGATGGGTGCCTTGCAGCTGGGGCAGTGGCTGCTCTTGGTCACCACGTTGCGGTCTTCGGGCTCTTCCAGCGGCAGCCGATAGATCAAGACATTGGCGAAGGACCCCATCGCCAAGCCGAAGGGCGCGATCATCAGCGCCAGGAACCAAGTGGGATAATCGAGAGAGAACATGATGAAAGCTTAGCGACCGTTACGAAATAACCAGTGTTTTTCTGGTTAGGTTCGTTACGGACGCTTATGCCGGACATACTTTGGGAACGAATAGTTGATTATTTCGCAACGGCTTAAGCGAGTTGCTTCCCACTACGCCAAAATGGATTGTTCCCGGAGATTCCATGAAAGCAATTGCACGTTGCATCGCCCTGTTTGCCCTAGCTTGGTCGCTCATCGCCCAAACCCCTGCTCCGGCTCCCGCCAAACCCCGCGTGCGCCTGACCACCAACTACGGCGTGATGGTGCTGGAACTGGAGCCCAGCGCGGCTCCGCGCACCGTGGAGAACTTCCTCAGGTACGTGAAGAAGGGCCACTATGCGGGCACCATCTTCCATCGCGTGATCCCGGGCTTCATGATCCAGGGCGGCGGGATGACCGAGGAGATGAACGAAAAGGCCACCGCCGCCCCGGTCAAGAACGAGGCGCCCCAAAGCTTCAGGGCGGGCCTGAAGAATGCCAAGGGCACCGTGGCCATGGCCCGCACCACTGATCCCGATAGCGCCACGGCGCAATTTTTCATCAACACCGCCGACAATGTCTCGCTGGATTTCAAGAATGAAAGCGCCGATGGCATCGGCTATTGCGCCTTCGGCCGCGTGATCGAGGGCATGGACGCCGTCCTGAAAATCGAACAGGTGAAAACGGGCTGGAAGAAGGGCCAGGCCAACGTCCCGGAGTACCCGGTGAAAATAAAATCCGCCGAGGTCCTGGACGCCCAATGACGGCCGAACGTCCTGTCTTTCGACCCCTGATCGTCTGGATCTTCGGGTGCCCGGCCCTGGCGGTGGCCGTGAGCCTGGCCTACGTCACGGCGCTGTTCCGGTGGAGCGGGGCCAAGGGGTTCTGGGCCATCGCGCCGGGCTACATCCGTCTGATGGCCTGGCTTTTCGGCATCCGCCGGAGCATGGAAGGCTGGGATGAATTGCCCGTGGAAATTCGCGAAGGGCGCCAGGCGGCGATCTTTGTGGGCAACCATACCTCGCTGCTGGATCCGCCCCTGATCATCGCGACGCTGCCCTCGCATCCAGTTTTCATGGCCAAGCGCGAACTGGCCTACGTGCCTTTCCTGGGCTGGGTGATCTGGCTGGCGGATTTCATCTTCATCAACCGCGCCCATCGCGGGGATGCCATCAAATCCCTGGGACTGGCGGCCCAGCGCATCCACGACGGCCAGAGCATCGCCGCCTTTCCCGAAGGCACCCGCAGCCGCACCGGAGAGTTGCTGCCCTTCAAGAAAGGGGTCTTCAACCTCGCCTGGGAAGCCCAAGTGCCCATGATCCCCGTGGCCATCCTGGGAGGCCGGCACATCCTTCCCGCCGACGACTGGCGCGTGGCGCCCGGCCCCTACCACATGCGCATCGGCCATCCCGTGGATCCCAAGGACCATCCCGATGCCGAAGCGCTTCGCTTGACGCTGCATGCCCGCGTCCAGGCGCTGCTGGAGACTCCGTAAACCGATATCATCATCACCTCGTAACCGACCCATCCACGCTCCCCAGGAGTTCCCTTGATTTCCTTTGAAAGCCTTGAGGTACGGTACGGCCCCACCATCGCGCTGAAGGGCATCAGCCTGACGCTGGAGGACGGCATCGTGGGCCTGCTGGGGCCCAATGGCTCGGGCAAATCCACGCTGCTGAAAACACTGCTGGGACTGTTGACACCCAGCGCCGGTGGCGGCCATGTGTTGGGCCTCCCGCTGGGTACCCATGAAGCCGCGAAACTGCGGGGCCGCATCGGCTACATGCCGGAATACGATGCGCTCATCGAGGACACGTCGGCCTATGAACAAGTGGCATTCTGGGGCGAACTGTCGGGCCTCACCCCCGAGCAGGCCCGGGACCGCGCCCACGAGGTGCTTTACTTTGTCGCGCTCGACGAGGCCCGCTACCGCCCCGTCAGCGGCTATTCCACGGGCATGCGGCAGCGCGTGAAACTGGCGCAGGCGCTGGTCCATTCACCGGAACTGGTATTCCTCGACGAGCCCACCAACGGCCTGGACCCCGACGGCCGCAAACGCATGCTGGACCTGGTGCTGAAGGTCCACGGTGAATTGGGCACCTCGGTCATCATGGCTTCCCACTTGCTGGAAGACGTGGAACGCGTTTCCGATCAGCTAGTTATTCTCGACAAGGGCGAAGTCAAGGCCGCGGGCTCCATGGCGGGCCTCCGGAAGATGCTGGCCAAGCGCTTCGAGCTGCGCTTCCTGGACCCCTTGAATGAATCGCAGGAAGCAAAACTCGCGGAGCTAGGAACGGTGCTGGAGCACCGGAACGGCATTTATGATCTGGAATTGGCCGCGGCGGATCCCGTGCTTCCGTTCCGGTTCGCCAAGGGCCTCGGCGCGGTGCTGGTGCAGCTCACACCCCGCCACGACCGCCTGGATGAGGTGCTCATCCGCGCGCTACGAGGAAAAATCGGCGAACCCGTGGAGACCCACTGATGCCCATCTACGCCCCTTCCCTGCCGCCCCGGCCCGAACTTTCCGAAGGCAGCCATCCCATTGCCGTGCTGGCGAAATTCGATCTCAAGCGCGTCATCAAGCGCAAGGTCGGTTTCTTCATTTTCGGCTTCATCTTCCTCACGATCCTGCTCATCGAACTGATCGTGCTCTACGGGAAATACCTCATCAACACCTCGCCAGGACTGGGGGGGTTGAAGGAATTCGCCAACAAGATCATGACCCAGGGCGCGGATTACCAGGCGGGCCTGCTGGACTGGTGGATGCTGGTGCCGCTGTGGTTCATGATGGCCTTCATGGTGGGCGGCATCGTTTCGCGCGACTCACTCTACCGCATCCGGCCCTTGATCTACGCGCATCCCGTGCGGCCCCAGGACTACATCTCCGCCAAGGCGCTATCGGCCTTCATCATCCCCATGACCGTGATGCTGCCCTTCGTGCTGCTGCCTTGGGGGCTGTCCCTGGCCATGGCCGGCAAGGCTGGCCCCATCTGGGTCTCGGCGCCGCTCTACCTGTTGCCGGCGGCCATCATCATCGGTTTGCTCATGGCCGCGGTGACCTTGGGCGCCTCGGCCATGGCCGGTTCTCCCCGGGCCAGCTTCGGCTGGGTGCTGGGCATCGTGCTGGGAACCTCGGCCATCGGCGGCATTTTCGCGGGCGCCCTGCAGAGCAAGCAGTGGATGGCCATGAGCCCCTACTTTCTCGTGCAGGCGTGGCCCCAGCTCATCTTCAACGTGGGCGAGCCCCTTCTGAAATGGGTCCCGACGCTCGCAGGAACCGTCCTCCACATCACCTTCTGGACCTGGATCGCCGTGAAGCGGACCAAGCCTTCCGAGGCGGTCCTATGATCCGCTTAGAGCGCGCGTCGCTGCGCTACGGCGACATCCTGGGCCTTTCGCCCACCAGCTTCCAGCTGCCCGAAAGCGGCGGCATCACGGGCCTGCTGGGGCCCAACGGCGCGGGCAAATCCTCGCTCATCCAATTGCTCTCGGGGCTGCTGCCGCCCTCTGGCGGCTTGGTGAGCATCTTCGGCGAGTCCCCCTTCCGCAATCCCGCGGTGCTCCTCCGCATCGGCCTGGTGCCCGAAGGCGACCGCTTCCCCGTGGGCTTGAACGGCACGGGATGGCTTCGCATGATGGGCCGATTATCCGGCTTGTCCGGCGCGGAATTGGACGATGCCCTCCAGCGCAGCCTTCTGGCTGTGGGCATGGAAACCCGCGCCCAGCTTGGATTTTCGAGCATGTCCAAAGGGATGCGGCAGCGCATCCGCATGGCCCAGGCCCTGCTTCACGATCCCGATCTGCTGATCCTCGACGAGCCCTTCAACGGCATGGATCCCGAAGCGCGCCTCAACCTCATGGACCTCATGCGGACCCTCGCAGCCAACGGGAAACGCATCATCGTCAGCAGCCACATCCTGGGGGAAGTGGCGCAGCTCACGGAGCGCATCCTCCTGCTCTTCCGCGGGCGGCTGCTGGCGGAAGGTTCGGTCCCGGAGATCCGCGAGCTGCTGGATCGGCATCCGGTGGAATTGCGCGTGGCCTCCGAAGATGCCCGCCAGGTGGCCCGCTGGGCCGTGGAGCAGGGCGAACTGGTGGCCCTGCGCATGGAAGATGGCGCCGCGGTGCTGGCGGTGCGGAACCCCCGGGATTTCCTGCCGAAATTGCAGGATGCCATCGCCGCCGGCCAGCTCCCCTTGAATGCCCTCGATCCTTTGGATCTCAACCTGGACGCGGTATTCCAGTACCTGACGAAGGACAACGCCTGATGTCCACGCGCGCAATCCCCTCTCCTGTCCAAACCATGCAAGCCGTCGCCCGGGGCTACCTGCCCCGCGTGTTTCAGGTGCGGGGCTGGGTGCTGGCGGCCATTCCGGTGCTGCCGGTGCTGCTGAGCCTGGCGCTCACGGCCCTGCTGCGCCTCAAAGGCGAGCACATTCCTTCGGGTCTTTACCTCATGGTCTTCCACGGCGTGCTGGCCAAATTCATGCTGCCCATCATGGCCCTGGTGGCGGCCCCCGCCGGCATCCGCGAAGACATCGAACAGCGGACCATTCCGCTGATGCTGGCGCGGCCAACCACCGTCTGGATGCTGCCCTTCGGCAAGGGCCTCCTCTGGTTCGGATGGGGCGCCATCTGGCTGGTGGTGGCCTGCGCGGGGCTACTGGGACTGGGTTCCGGCCCGGAGGATTTCCTCTACCAGGCGGCAGCCATGGTCTTCGCCTACTGGGCAATCCTCGCGTTCATGAGCCTGCTGGGCCTGGTCTTCAAGCGCGGCACCTTGTGGGGCGCCCTGTACCTGTTCATCTGGGATCCGCTGGTGCGCATCTTCCCGGGCAACCTGCAGCGCGCCACCTTCGTCCACTACATCGAAAGCATCGCCGGCACCCGCTCCAGCGATGTGGCGGCCCACCAGTTGCTGGCCCAGGAGCAGATCACCACGCCCGTGGGCCTCGCCATCCTGATCCTCTTCGTGTTCGGCCTCGCCTGCTGGGCCCTCTGCGGCTGGAAGCTCCAGGTCACCGCGCTGGGGCTCGCCGGGAGCGAATCCGAAGGGTGATCGAATTGGATCCGCAGATTTCATGAAAAAAGCCATTTATCCTCAGCGCGGCCAGGGGCCGCAACCAAAACTAAGGGGTCGTCAGGCCGCGCTGAGTTGATATAAAAACGCTTCAGTCCCTTTCAAGTTGGGGTCCACGCGCCTGCGAATTTGACAAGATCAAAGGCGGTGATAGTCAATCATAGGGGTGGCGCGGAGCGCCCTCCTCAGCATCCCCTGCATCCCCTTCATCC
>JAJYMZ010000218.1 GCA_021786615.1 Acidobacteriota bacterium | reverse complement strand
GTAGTCGCCGCAACCGGGGCACCAGATGGGTTTCAGGTCGCTCTTATAGTCCTTGGGCTGGAAAGGCATCGCCGGAGTCGCTGTTTCGCTCATGGGGTTCCTCACTCCTGGGGCTGAAGATTGCCTGCCTTGCTGCGCTGCAGCTCGGCAAGGAGACGGTGCAGGACCGCGACGATCTCGCGGGGCCGGAAGGGATTGGCTCCGCTCCGCGCCATGGACTCGACCCCCTTGGGCAGGTCCACGTACATCCGCAGCAGGCGGTAGAACTGTCCCAGGTGCGACTGTTCCACCACCAGGCCCCGTTGTACGGAAGCGAAGAAGTCCCGGTAGACGGCGTCGGCCACCGGATAGACGAGGTAGGGAACCAGCAGCTTCACGTTCAGCCCTTCCTCCCGCGCGATGGTGACCGCCTCGGAACAGACCCCGGCGATGCTGCCCCAGGCCACCAGGGCCAAAGGCGCGTTCGGATTGCCCTCGATGAGGAAGAGATCCCGGCGATCGTGCAGCGGATCGAATTTCCGGATGCGCTTTTCGTTCATGCGCTGGTGCACTTCCCCGCTGGCGGTGGGGGAACCATTTTCGTTGTGCTCGATGCCCGAAGCCAGGTAGGTTCCGCCCAGCATCCCCGGGTGGCTGATGGGGCTGATGCCTGATTTCGTGATCTTGAACCGGTTGTAGTCCTTCAAATCCATCTCGGAAGGCCTTAAACGATCCACGATGCGGAATTGGGACGTATCGATGGGATCGAGGGTCTCCTTGCGCTGGGCGATCTCCTGGTCGGAAAGGATGATCACGGGCGTCTGGAATTCCTCGGCGAGGTTGAAGGCTTCCACGGTGATGCGGAAGGTATCAGCCACGCAGGTGGGCGCCAGGATGGGCCTCACTACATCGCCATGGGCCGAGAAGGCCGCCGCGAAGAGGTCGGACTGCTCGGGCTTGGTGGGCATGCCCGTGGAAGGGCCTCCCCGCTGCACGTCCACCACCACCAAGGGCAACTCGGCGATGCTGGCTAGTCCCATCATCTCGGTCTTCAGCGAAAGGCCGGGTCCCGAGGTGGCGGTCATGGCTTTCTTCCCGGCGAAGGACGCGCCGATGGCCGCGCCGATGCCGGCGATCTCGTCTTCGGCCTGCAGCACGGCTCCGCCGTATTTCCAGACATGCTCCGTGAAGAACTGCATGATCTCCGTGGAAGGCGTGATGGGGTAGCCGCTGAAGAACTGGCAGCCCGCGAAAATCGCCGCCGCGGCGCACATGTCATTGCCGTCGCTCATGAGCTTGCCGGACACCGCGCCTTTGGAGAGGGCGATGGTCATGGGCGTGACCAGGGGGTGTTCCTGGGCGAACTTGATGCCTTCGTTGAAGGCGCGCTCATTCGCCGCCAGCACCTCTTCGCCCTTCTTGGCGAGCTTTTTCCGGAACCCCTTCAGGACGGCTTCCCGCCCGATGCCGAACCAGCCCGCGATCAGTCCCAGCACCACCGTGTTCTTCGCGCGGTCGGTGCCCGCGAAGGTCTTGGCCATCTCCGCGATGGGGACCGCGATCACCTGCAGCGGCGTCACTCCCGCCAGGGGGATGTTTTCCGGCTCGACCTTGGTGGCCGCTTCGTAGATCACCACCGTGGAACCGCTCACGGGCAGTTCCCCGCCGAATTTCAGGAAATCCTCCCAGTTCAGCGCCACGGCCACATCCAGATCCCCGCCTGGATTCAGCAGAGGCTCCGTGGAGATGCGCACGCGGCAGGAGGACTCGCCGCCGCGGATCTGGGACCCGAAGCTCTTGGTCATCATCCCGTGGTAGCCCTCGGCCGCTGCTGCAGAAAGGAGGGATTCGCCCGCGGAAACGATGCCGTCGCCCCCGGAGCCTGCCATACCAAAAACGAGATCCTTGCGCATGGGTGCCTCTTCCTTTGGAAGGAATGGAAAGGTGCCTGAAACCTGGGTGCGTCCTAGGCACCGGGCTAAAGCCGGGGGCCAATTCCACCCTAGTCCCGAAGAGCTGTAGTTTTCGTCACACCTTGCCAGGAACCCGCCGCGGGGCCTCTTTGGGCCTATTTCGCCTTGTGCGCGTGGGCCGTGGGCAGGAAGGAGGCATCGGCCTTGGGGTGGCATTTCTTGCAAAAACCCACATCTGGAAGGATCAGGCCTGCCTTCTTGGCCGCGGCAAGATCTTTCATCACGGCGATGGTCTTGTAATCGGCCCCATTGCCGTGGCAGCCTTCGCAATCCAGCCCCTTCGCTTTGTGCTTGGACTCGTTCCAGGACTTGTACTGGATCCGGTGGCACATCATGCATTTTTCGGGTCCCACGTGGGCGTGGGCGGAAACCGCAGTCGCGGCAGGCGATTTCGCCGGCTCGGCCAAGGGTGCCGGGGCGGGTGCTACTGGCGCCGGTGCCGGGGAAGCCTTGACTGGCGTTGCCGTGGCCGCGACTGGTGCCGCCGCAGGTTTGGCAGGCTCGGCGATGGCCCTTCCGGGGGCCACCTTGGCCGGTGCTTTAGCGGCCGAGGCCATGGCGAGGTTTGCGGCTGGCACTGGCTCATTCACTGCCGGTGGCGCTGAGTTTTGTGGGGGCGCTGAAACAGCCGTCTGGGCGGGTGGTGGCGGCTTGGTGGTGCCGCAGCCCAGGGCGGCGAGGCTCAAAGCGCTGACGACACACGAGGCAAGGATGTCTGTGCGATCCATAGGAATCCCCCGGAAGTACGGTCCGAGGATAGTCCTATCCAAGCGCTTCCAACAGTTTTTCCCGCCGCGCATCGAAGTAGGTTTCAAAGGTGGGAAGCAAGTGGCGGTAGATCAACGCACACGAAAACAGGAGCAGGACCATCACGGGCAGCAGGAGATTCGGCGCCACCCAGGCACAGAGGATGAAGGTTCCGCCGAAGAGGCTGAAATTCAGGATGCTCATTCCAATGCCAAGGAAGACCACCGGCATGGGCATGGTGCCACTCTTCAGGCTGTCCCGGGGCATGGCCCTGGGCAGCCAGGAGGAAGTCCAGTGGCCCAGCCCCATCTGCACGAAAAAGAAGCAGCCGCCGAGACACAGGGCCGCCAGCAGTTCCATGGCCGAAGGCCGCATCAGCAGCGCGATGAGCAAGAGCAGCAGGCCTGCTTGCAGTCCCTGGTACAGGGCCAGCCCCGCCAGTTTTCCCAGCAAGATGTCCCGGGAGCGGATGGGCAGGAGGAGTAGGGATTTCACCCCGTGGCCATCGAGCCCGAACTGGTTGTATTGCATCTGGCTTCCCGCCAGGGCCAGGTACGCGAAGGCGCCCGGGATCGCCCAGGCCGCCTGGCCTTTGATATGGGAAAAGGGACCCTTCAACAGCACGACGGTCATCACGGGCATCAACAGGCCGAATCGGCCGAGATGGCTGCCCATCAGTGTCTTCCAATGCAATTTAGCAACACCCGCGGCGAGGCTCTGGAAACTCCAGAGCATTTCGCTTCCCTTCGATGCAGGCTTCAGGTCCAAGGCCTGGGGATCGGCTTCGCGTTCCATCTGCCGGGCCTGGAGGGCGAGCGCTATCAGCAACAACGTGATCGGCGCAAGCTGGTGCAGCAGAGCGGAGATCCAGGCCCCATTGAGGGCTTCGCTGAGACTCCGGGCCGCGTGGGTGCTGGGCAGCACGCTCAGAATGGAGAGGGCGACTTGGCCCGCCTGCTTGATCTGAGCGATACGCTCCGGCGTCAGCAGGGTGTTCAGGTGAGCGCCTGGGCTGGGCGCCGCGTACTTCGGGAGCATGGAGGTCAGCACCGAGAGCATCCAGAAAAAAATCCCGAAGAGCACCAGCGCCAGCTTCATGCGCTTCATCAGCGCGGCCGCGAGGCTCCCCACGAAATGCTGGACGAGCAGAAGCCAAAGCACCGTCTGAAGCCAAAGCAGCAGGGCTATGGGGAGCAGGGAGGGTCGCGCGGCGCCAAGACCCAAGAGCATTGCCAGCGCGCTGAGACTCGCCAGCAGGGGCCATGGGTCGCCGATGCCCGCCACCAGTTCAGCGGCGAAAAGCTGGCGGAGCCGAAGCGGGTAGGCCCGGTAGCCCTCCCACTGGAGCGCTTTGGTGCCGCCCATGATGCCGCTGATGGCGCCCACCAGGATCGCGCTAAAGCCCAGCACGCCGCCGAGAATCAGCGGCCCCCGGGCAGGATCGAAATGCGCGCCCAGCGCGTACCCGGCCACGGCTGAGATGCCCACCGCAGGCAGGGCCCCGAACAACACCAGCAGGCCCATCACCAGCAGCATGGCCCAACGCCCGCTCTTGCCCATCTCCTTGGCGGAGCGGTTCCAGGTGGCCTGGAAGTGCGCGGCGAGCACGGCTCGGAAAAGCGACACGGACCCTACAGCCATGACAGTTCGCCCGTTTGCGCCCCGCCCACCACGGGGCCCCCTCCGCGAGCCCCAGCGAGCGGGAGCGCAGGACTAAATGTCCTGCGTGATCGGGGGGTAGTCCTCTGCCTTGTTGAAGTCATAGCCACGATAATTCACCCGTTTGCGCCCCGCCCACCAGCTGCACGAAAAGGCTTTCCAGGCTCTCGCCGTTGGCCCTTCCCCGGATTTCATCGAGCGTGCCATAACCCTTGAGTTTTCCTTCATCGAGAATCGCTAGAAGCGGGCAGAGCCGTTCCACCACATCCAGGATGTGCGTGGTGAGGATCAAGGTCACGCCGCGCTGCTGCAAGGTCAGCAGGATGTCCTTGATGGTGCGGCTGGTGACGGCGTCAATGCCTTCGAAGGGCTCATCCAGGAAGAGAATCCGGGGCCCATGGATGAGCGCGGCGCACAATGCGATTTTCTTCTTCATCCCGAAACTGTATTCAGCCACCAAGGCTCCGGGCGCCGGACTGAGATCCAGTTTCCCGAACAGTTCCTCGCGCCGGGCATCAATGGTGGCTTCGTCCAGCCCGTACATGCGCCCCACGAAGCGCAGGTACTGCGGGCCGCTCAGGTACTCCAGCAAGGCCATGTCCTCGGGCATGACGCCGATCTGCCGCTTCACACCAATGGGATCGGCTTCGAGTTCCAGGCCCAGGACGCGGACGCGTCCGGATGTGGGCTTCAGCAGCCCCGTCACCATCTTCAGGGTGGTGCTCTTCCCCGCGCCATTGCGGCCCAGCAGCCCCAGAAATGTCCCGGCCTCCAGCGAGAAGGACAGATCGTCCACGGCGGTTTTCTCGCCGAAGCGCTTGGTCAGGTGAACAAGTTCCAAGGCTAAAGTCATGGGCGCTTCCGGATGGACTGTTTAGATGATGCCTTCATTTCCCGCCCGCGCTGGCGCATGGCTTCCCGCAGCAGGAATTCGATCTGCCCGTTGAGGGAACGCAGTTCCTCATCGGCCATGCGTTGCAGGACCGCGAGCAGCTCCGGATCCATCCGGAGCAGGAAGGCTTTGCGTTCGGCCATGGAATCAGTGGTACAGGGTGCCGGCATTCACCACAGGCTGGACGGCCCGCTCGCCGCAAAGCACCACCAACAGGTTGGACACCATGGCGGCTTTGCGCTCTTCATCGAGATGGACCGCCCCGTGTTCATCAAGACGCGCCAACGCCATTTCCACCATGCCCACGGCGCCTTCAACAATGAGCTTCCGGGCGGCGATGATGGCGCCGGCCTGCTGGCGCTGCAGCATGGCCTGGGCGATTTCCGGGGCATAGGCCAAGTGGCTGATGCGGGCGTCCATGATCTCCACGCCAGCCTGGTTCAGCACGGCCTGGACTTCATCCTTCAAGTGGCCCGCCACGGCTTCGGTGTGGCCCCGCAGGGAGATGTGCTGATCATCGTGCTGGTCGTAGGGGAAGCGCATGGCCAGGTTGCGCAAGGCCGCCTCGCTTTGCACCTGGACGAATTTCTCGTAGTCCTGGACCTGGAAACTGGCCTCGGCGGTATCCACCACCTTCCAGACGATGATGGCCGCGATCTCCACCGGGTTGCCATCCAGGTCGTTCACCTTGAGCTTCTGGCTCTCGAAGCTGCGGACCTTAGTGCTGATTTTCATCTTGGTCAGGAAGGGATTGGCCCAGGCCATGCCTTCGCGGCGGACCGTTCCCTTGTAGTCGCCGAAGAGCTGCAGCACCGCAGCCTCGTTGGGATTCACGATGAAGAGCCCCGCCAGCACGAAGATCGAGGAAATCAAGCAGACGACGCCCACCGCCACCAGTTGGGAGATCGCAGTGTTGGCGGCGGTGATGATGCACACCGGCACCGCCAGCACCAGGGTGATGCCGAATACGAGCATGGCCAGGCCAGAAAGGACGAGGTGGGCGCGTTCTTTATACATGGGAGCCTCCATGAGCAATCAATGTGATATCACTTTGATTGCTTGTCAAGACGGCATCGCCAGTTCGCGAATTCACCTCCCCTAGGTACACTGCCCCATGCCCAAATTCGCATTGCTCCTGTTTCCGATCCTGCTCCTGGCTTGCCAAACCCCCTCCACCAAGCCACTTACGCCACCCAGGCCCCTAGCTCCAGGGCCACCGTTGCTGCAAATCGAAGTGGCCACGGAGACGAACGTCGCTGAGGCCGATTCGCTTCGCCAGGAACTGCTCGCGGAACTGAGCACCCACTTGGCGGATTGGCATCCTGTGGAAGTCCCCGCGGACTCCCCACGATCGGCGACGGTCCCGCGTCTCAAGGTGCGTGTGAAGAAGTACCGGCCGACACCGGCGGGATCGCCTTTCGCGGCGCTTGGAACTCCAGGTCTGGTGGGACTCGGTGTTGGAGTTTCCCTTCTCGGCTCGGCTTCGGGCGCCGATGTCGTCTCCCTCGAACTCCTGGCAGGTGCCGGGTTGAGCGGCACTGGCCTCGCGGCCCTGGTCTTGGGAATCATCTTCGAATCCCGCAAGAACTACCTCGATCGCCACCGTGGCTACCCTCTTCACCTCTTGAAAGCCGAAGTCCATCTCTTCTGGCCCGTGGGGGGCGGCTTGAAGGAAGAAAAGGAATCCTACCGGGCCTTCAGCTTGGGTTCCGAAGCCCGCCCCATGAGCCCAGCAGACGCCACCGACCCCGCAAAAGTGCGCCGTGAAATGATGCGCGCCCTGGCCCTTAAAATCCGCGAAGACATGGGCAATAAAACCGGCTGGGGCCAACCGGAAGAGGACTGAACCAATGGTTGGTTACTTCTTGATCCCACTCACGGTCTGGAAGTAGCACAACCAAACGGAAGGATGGACCCAGCTTTGGGCTTACCCGAACAATTCCCGGATGAGTTCCGATCTGGTGATCCGAAGTGATCGGGCGACTTGGTCAAGCAAGGCCGCAAGCATCCCTGGCCGTAGTGGACTGTGGAGGGGCACGGTGAGGTGATGTTCGGGCGGTCCCAGCCGTGTCAACCGGACGTGGCTGCCATCCTGGCGGACCCTCTGATAGCCCAGCTTCCGCAGTGCCTTCACGAGCTCCTGCCCAGAAAGATCCCGGGAGAGTTTCATACTGCCAACAGAATGTCTTTTACCAGATGCAGCCGCACCATTGCAGGGCGATCTTCCGGACTAAAATGGGCGCGGACGGCCTCGGCTGCGTTCAGCTTCAATCCCTCCAGATCGTCTGCCTGGGTGAAGATATCGTGCCCGAGGGCCTGAGCCCAGAAGCCACCTTCAAGTTCCTCGTGCACCTGGAAGATCACTTCGGAATCGGGGGCCATGCTCCACCTCATAGTCCAATATCGGCCGCTGTCTCAGATTTTCAGCCTCACTTCTTGATCCCGCTCACGGTCTGGAAGTAGCGCGCGAAGGCCGCCATGCCGCCGCCGGCCTGTTCCCAGTCGTAGTTCTCATTGGGGGCGTGGTAGCCGTGCTCGGGGAGGCTCAGGCCCAGGAAGAAGACCTGGGTGCCCAGGATGTCCTCCATGGTCTTCACGGCGCCGATGCTGCCGCCTTCGCGGGTGAAGGTGCAGGGCGCGCCGAAGGCGAACTGGTAGGCGTCCCGGATGGCCTCGGCGTAGGGCCCGGTGACGTGGCCCTTGAATGGCGCCAAACCGTGTTCTTCATGCACCACCACATCGGGGTTGTGCTTCTTCACGAATTTCTTGATGCGGTCCATGGTCTTGTGCTCGTCCATGTCCGGCACCAGGCGGCAGGTCAGTTTCACCTCGGCGCGGGGCGGCACGGCGCTCTTGATGCCCGGGCCCGTGTAGCCACCCACCACGCCATGGACTTCCATGGTGGGCCGCCCCCATACGCGCTTCAGGATGCTGATGGGGTCCTTGGTGCGCAGGCCCTTCAGCATGTGGTCCTTCATGAAGGTTTCCGTCGTGAAGCCGCTGGTGGCCCAGCCCGCCAGCTCCTGCTTCGAGGGCTTGACCACTTCCTTGTAGAAGCCGGGGATCTTCACCTTGCCAGTGTTGCCGTCCATCATCTGGCTCACCAGTTCGATGAGCTCCGCCAGGGGATTGCGCGCGGCGCCGCCCACCACGCCGCTGTGCAGATCGTGATCCGCGGTTTCCAGGGTCAGGATGAAGCCTTTCAATCCGCGAAGGCCCGCGGGGGTGCTGGGTTTGCCGCGGGTGATCCAGACCGTGTCGCTCACGACGATGGCGTCGGTCTCGAAGCGGTCCTTGTGCTTGTCCAGGCCGCCCGCGAAATTCGGCGAGCCGATTTCTTCTTCCAGTTCCCAAAGGAAGTGGATGTTCAAGGGAACCCCTGCCTTTTTCGCCGCGAGGGCGCCGAAGAAGGCCGTCACCGCCGGGCCCTTGTCGTCCGTGCTGCCACGCCCGCGGTAGGTGTCGCCATCCACCGTGAACTTGAAGGGCTCGGCAGTCCATTCAGGCTCTCCCGCAGGCTGCACGTCCATGTGGTTGTAGACGGTGATGGTGGAACATTCAGGATCGTCCCCCAGCCAGCCGTGGATGAAGGGATTGCCGTCGGTCTCCAGGATCTCAGCCTGGGCGCCATGGCGTTCGAATAAATTCTTGGCGGCCTCGGCGCAGCGGCGCACATCCCCCGCGCGGGCGGGGTCGGCGCTGATGGAAGGAATCTCCACCAGCACGCGCAACTCGGCCTCGAAGGCTTCGCGGTGATCCTCCGCGAAAGACTTAAGGGCTTCGCGGGTCAACAAGTCTGGATTCATGGGGGCTCCTTGCCGGAACCTTTACCTTAAGCCGCCCCATCCAATTCACCAAGCCTTCCGAGCCTCCCGGTAAGGCAAGCTAAACTAAGTCAATCTCAGGAGTCTTCATGGATCGTTTCGGCAGTTCTCGCTTGCGCATCGTCTGGGCTTGCGTGTTCCTCCTGCTCACTGGGCTGGTGCTGGCGGGCATCCGCTCCGATGGCACAAACCTGCAAGTCTTCGGTGGGGTCCTGCCCAAAGGAGACGAAACCATCAACACCTACGCCACTTCCAACCTGGGGGTGCTGATCTATTGGATAGTGCCCTTCGTCATCCTCATGGGCGGCTTCCTGGGTCTGGCCGGAGCGCTGGGGGCCTCCACCTTCGGCGGAAGAATCAAGGGCCTCTTCGTGGCGACTGGCTTGGCGTTCCTCCACGGCCTATTTCTGAGCCAGGTCGCCCTCCTCCCCTTCTGGGCGGCAGCCTGGAAGCTACTGGGCACGCCCTTCCCCGCGGCTCTGCTCCAGGCGGACCTGCTGGGCTTGCTGCTGGGATTGCAGCTGCTCCTGTGGTCCGCCATCCTGATGCGCATCATTCAAAGCAACGCGGGCCTGGCCGTGCTGCTGGCCTTCCTCTTGAAGGAGATCGGATCGCGGCTGGTGCTGGTGGTGGATTTCGGGGAGCAGATGGGCTTCAGCGCCGCCGGTGTGAAAGCCGTGGGCGCCATCGTCCACGTGCTTCCTTCGGGGCAGCTCCCCAGCGACCCCTTCGCCCCTGCGGCGCTGCCGCTCTCCCTCGGCGGCCCCTTGCTCCTGGCGGCGCTGCTCTGCGCCCTGTCGGCTCGCAAAGGCAAGAAAACTTGAACCTGCGAAAGTTTCTTCCGTTGATGGTCCTGGGCGCGCCGCAAATCCTGGGTCATTCCCAGGGGACGCCACCGGCTGCCTTAAGCGTGGATTCCGCCCAGCTCAAGCAGCGGCTTGCGGCCCTGCAGTCGCGCATGGCGCAGGTGGATCAGCAAGTGGAAGCGCTGAAAAAACGGCGCAAGGGCGTGATGGTGGAGCTGCAAGGCATCTCTTTGCAGCGGGACCGAGTTCGGGCCCAGCTGGATGGCGCCAAACTGAAACAGGACCAGGCCCAGGTGGAAGCCCAGCAGATCACCTCCGAGCAGGCCAAGATCCGGACCGAAATAGACAAGCTGCGCGCGGATCTGCGCAAACAGATCCGCCTGATCCAAGCCCAGGGGCAGCTGGGTGACCTGGCCTTCCTGCCGGACCCTTCAGATTTTGAATCCTATCTCGCCAAGACCCGCTACCTGGCCTGGTGGCGATTGCAGGAGCGCAAACGCATCCACCAGATCCAGCGGCTCCAGGGGGATCTGGGCCAACGGGAAACCGAGCTGAGGACCGTGCTCGCGCGGCTCGCTTCCGAGCAGCAGGAGGCATCCCAGTACCAGGCAGGACTGAGCCTGGGGGAAGCCAAACTCCAGTCCTTCCTGGCCGCGCTTCAGCAGGATGAACGGGCCCAAAAACAGGTGCAGGCCGAACTGGCGGAAGAGGCCATCCAGCTGGAGCGGATGCTCGCCAACCTGATCGGGAAATCCAGGACCGAAACCTTCCATGCGCCCATCAGCTTCGCCAGCCTGCGAGGAGAGCTGCCAGAGCCGGTGGACGGCCGTCTGGCCCAAGGGTTCGGCGAACATCTGCACCCCCGCTTCCGCACCAAGACCTTCCAGAGCGGCTTGCTCATCGAGGCTTACATCGGGGCGCGGGTGTCGGTGGTGGCCGACGGCAAAGTGATCCTGGCGGAGCCCTACCAGAACTACGGTCCCATCGTCATCGTGGATCACGGCGGCGGCTGGTTCAGCCTCTATACGCACCTGCAAGGCACCGCCGTATCCAAAGGGCAGACCCTCCGCCAAGGCGACCTCGTAGGCACCGTGGGCGAGACCTTGGACGGCCCCCGCCTGGGTTTCGAGATCCGCTACCAGACCAAGCCCGAAGATCCGAACAGGTGGCTGAGGAAGAAGTACCGGTGAACAAAGTTCTGGGTCCTGAGTCCTGGGGTTCAGGACTCAGGACCCAGGGCTCAGGACTGCTTCAACGCACCGCATTGCCCGCGTTGAACAACGGCACGTAGACCGCCAGCAGCAGGCCCAGCACCGTCACGCCCATGAAGAGGATGAGCACGGGGCCGATGAGGCTGGTGACGGCGGTGGTGGCCTTCTCCACTTCCTGATCGAAGAAATCCGCCACGTGGTTCAACATTTCCGGCAGCGCCGAGGCGCTTTCGCCCACGCGGCACATCTCGACGGCCAGGGGATCCAGCAGTTTGGCTTGGTCCAGCGCCAGATGCAGGCTGGACCCGGCGCGTACCTGCTCTGCGACGATGTTGAGCCGCAGCTTCATGCGCTCGGAGGCTGTGGTCTTCTGGATGACTTCAAGGGACTGCAGCACGGGCATGCCGCCAGCGATGAGGACGCCCAAGGTGCGTGAAAACACGGATGAATGGTACATGCGATAGAGCGTGCCCATGCGCGGGAGGGAAAGCAGGATCCGCTCGTTGGCCCGGCGGCCGGCTTCGGTGCTGATCATCCAGCGGATGACGAAGATCAGCACCACCACCAGGATCCCCTGGATCCAAAGCGTGTGCTGCATGAAAGATCCGATGTTCAACAGCACGCGCGTGGCCATGGGCATCTCGATGCCGCCGCTGGTATAAATTTCATTGAAGCGCGGCAGCACCACATTGAACAGGATCATCAGGCACCCTACGAGCACCACCACCAGAAAAGCTGGGTAGATCAAGGCTTCGGTGATGCGGCGACGGCTGGTCTGGGCGAATTTCTGGAAAGCGAGCCACCTGGAAACCACTTCCGGCAGGGTGCCGCTGCGCTCGCCCGCCACCACGTTGGCGCGATAGACCGCGGGAAAGGTGCCCGCCTGCTCCAGCGCTTCGAGATCGG
>JAJYMZ010000257.1 GCA_021786615.1 Acidobacteriota bacterium | reverse complement strand
GATCGTCATCAACATGGGCGTCGGCGACGCCATCCAGAACATCAAGATCCTGGATACCGCCGTCGAGGAGCTCACCGCCATCGCCGGCCAGAAGGCCATCGTCCGCAAGGCGAAGAAGAGCGTGGCGCAGTTCAAGCTGCGCGCCGGCATGCCCATCGCCTGCATGGTCACCCTGCGCGGGTCCCGCATGTGGGAGTTCATGGACCGCCTCATCTCCCTCTCCCTGCCGCGCGTGCGCGACTTCCGCGGGGTTCCCACCCGCTCCTTCGATGGCCGCGGCAACTACACGCTGGGCATCAGGGATCAATTGATCTTCCAGGAAATCGATTTCTCGAAGGTGGACAAGCTCAAGGGCATGAACATCACTTTCGTGACCTCTGCCAAGAACGACGCCGAAGCGCGCGCCCTGCTGACCCAGCTCGGCGTGCCCTTCCGGAAGTAGCAGGAGAAAAAATGGCCCGCATCGCGAAAATCTACAAAGACAGCCAACCACCCAAATTTTCGACCCAGCACAGGAATCGTTGCCTGAGCTGCGGCCGTTCCAGGGGCTACATCGGCAAGTTCAAGCTTTGCCGCATCTGTTTCCGTAAACATGCGCTGGCCGGCGAACTGCCGGGCGTGCAGAAGTCCAGCTGGTAAGGGGGCAACCATGAACACAGATCCTATTGCCGATTACCTTACGCGCATCCGCAACGGCATCATGGCCGGCCACACCGCCGTCGTGATCCCCGCCAGCAGGATGAAGGAGAACCTCTCCGCCATCCTGAAACAGGAGGGCTACATCCACTCCTACAAGGCCGTTGAGCACGAAGGCCGGAATTACCTGGTCCTCAATCTCAAGTACTTGAAGGACAAGGCCAACGTCATCCACGGCATCAAGCGCATCTCCCGTCCCGGCCTCCGCATCTTCGCCGGGGTGGACGAGATCACGCCGGTCCACGGCGGCCTCGGCATCTCCATCCTCACCACGCCCAAGGGCGTGATGACCGGCAAGGATGCGCAAAAACAAAACGTCGGCGGCGAAGTCATCGCCCACGTCTGGTAATCGTCTCTCAACCCATTTTCCTGAAATGGGCGACAGATCGTGATCTGAGCCCTCATCTAAGGATTCCAACATGTCTCGAATCGGAAAAATGCCCGTGACTCTGCCCAAGGGCGTGACCGTCACAGTCAACGGGGCGGAGGCCGTGGTCGCAGGCGCCAAGGGCAAGATCAACTGCCCGATCCCCAAGGGGATCAGCCTCGACATCAAGGCCGACGTGGTCACCTTCTTGCGGGCTGACGAACAGAATCAGACCCGCGCCTATCATGGCCTGGCCCGCGCGCTGGTGAACAACGCCGTTCTGGGCGTCACCGAAGGCTGGAAGAAGGAATTGGACATGGTGGGCGTCGGCTACAAGGCCGCCATGGAGGGCGCCAAATTGCGCCTGGACCTGGGCTACAGCCACCCCATCTTCTACGAAGCGCCAGCTGGCATCGCCCTGGCGGTCGAAAAGGCCACCCACATCGTGGTGACCGGCAGCGACCGGCAGCTGGTGGGCCAGGTGGCCGCCGACATCCGCAAGTTCCGCAAACCCGAGCCCTACAAGGGCAAGGGCGTCATGTACACCGGCGAAGTCATCCGCCGCAAGGCCGGCAAGACCGGAAAGTAGGGGGGAGCCATGGCCACATCAACCGAACTCAGAAACCTCGCCTCGCGGCGCGAAAAGACCAAGGCCCGGATCCGCGGGCGGCTTTCGGGCACCGCGGAGCGTCCGCGCCTCACGATCTACAAGAGCCTCAAGCGCATTTATGTCCAGGCCGTGGACGACGCCAAGGGCGTCACCGTGGCTTCCGCCTCCAGCCTGGAGAAGGATCTGCGCGCCAAGCTCACCAATGGTGCCAACATCGACGCCGCCAAGGCCGTCGGAGCGAGCATTGCCGCCCGCCTGCAGGAAAAGGGCATCAAGGCGGTGGTCTTCGACCGCAATGGTTATCTCTATCACGGCCGCGTGAAAGCGCTCGCCGACAGCGCCCGCGAAGCCGGGCTGCAGTTTTGAGGAGCTAGGGGAATGGCGAACGAGCGAAATGACAGGCACAGCAATCAGGGCAGCCAAGGCGGCGCTGAGCAGCAGAGCGAATTCAAGGACCAGGTCATCTACGTGGGCCGCGTCACCAAGGTGGTCAAGGGGGGCAAGAACTTCTCCTTCTCCGCGCTGGTGGTGGTGGGCGACGGCAATGGCCGCGTGGGCTTCGGCCTGGGCAAGGCCCTCGAAGTTCCTTCCGCCATCAAGAAGGGCATTGAGAGCGCCAAGCGCAACATGATCAAGGTCCCCGTGACCCCCAACGGCAGCTTGCCGCATCCGATCCAGGGCCATTTTGGCGCCGGTTCGGTGCTCATGAAGCCCGCGCCTCAAGGGACTGGCATCATCGCCGGCGCCGCGGTGCGAGCCGTCATGGAAGCCGCCGGCATCCACAACGTCCTCACCAAGAGCCTGGGTTCCAGCAATCCCCACAACATGGTTCGCGCCACATTCCAGGGGCTCGCGGCGCTCATGGACCCCTACACGGTCATGACCAATCGCGGCCTGGATCAGGCGGAGGCTTAAGATGTCCAACCAGCTTAAACAGAATCCCCCCAGCAAAGCCTTGATCGGCAAGAACGTGGTCATTACGCTGCGCCGCTCGATCATCTGCACGGTGCCCAAGCACAAGGCCTTCGCGCAGACCCTTTGCCTCAAGCGCCCCGGCGACACCCGCGAGTGTGTCTACACCGCCAACGTCCACGGGATGCTCAAGCTCATGCCCCACCTTATTGACGTAACGGTCAAGGGTTAGAGGAGAACGTCATGAAACTCAACGAACTCCGCCCCGCGGAAGGTGCCACCCAGTCCCGCAAGCGCGTGGGCCGGGGCAAAGGCTCCGGCATGGGCAAGACCGCCACGCGCGGTGAGAAGGGCCAGAAGTCCCGCCGCGGCTATAGCCACAAGCGTGGTTTCGAGGGCGGCCAGATGCCCTTGCACCGCCGGCTCCCCAAGCGCGGCTTCACCAACATCTTCGCCATCCCCACGCAGGAAGTGACCCTGGCCTTCATCTCGACCTATTTCAAGGACGGCGAGAAGGTGTCCATCGAGACCATCCGCGACAAGAAATTGCTCAAGTCCCGCATCCAGAAGATCGTCGTCTTGGCCAAGGGCGAGCTCACCTGCAAAGTGACCGTGGCGGCCGATCGCGTCACTAAGGGCGCCCGGGAGGCCATCCTCGCCAAGGGTGGCACCATCGAAGAAACCCAAGAGCCCAGCGCGCCAGCGCTTGTGCGAAGGCCTAAAGGGACCACCGCCGAATGAACCGATTCCGCCAGCTTTGGGAAAACCCAGAACTCCGCAAACGCATCTTGTTTACGTTTGCGATGCTGGCCGTCTATCGTTTTGGGGTCCACGTTTCCGTGCCGGGCGTCAATGCTGAAGCCCTGGTGAAGAACCTCGGCAAAGCCGGGGACCTCTTCAATGTGGTGGACCTCTTCTCGGGTGGCGCGTTCAAGAAATTCTCCATCTTCGCCCTGGGCATCACGCCCTACATCACCGCCAGCATCGTGCTCCAGCTCATGGGCGCCGTGATTCCGCAGCTGGAACAGTTGCAGAAGAAAGAAGGCGAGGCGGGCCGCGAGAAGATCAACCAGTGGACCCGCTACCTCACCGTGGGCCTGGCTTTCGTCCAGGGGCTCGGCGTGGCGTCCTTGGCCCAGGGACTGGGTCCTGACGTGGTGGTCACTCCCGGCACCAGCTTCAAGATCATGGCCGCCTTCACCCTGGCGGTGGGTTCCATCTTCGTGATGTGGATCGGCGAGCAGATCACCCAGCGGGGAATCGGCAACGGAATTTCACTGCTGATCTTCGCAGGCATCGTCGCGGGGCTTCCCGCCGGCCTGACCACCCTCGGAAAGTTGTTCAAGGACTCCCTCGCCAACACGGGAACCGTGCCGCCGCCAGGCATCTTCCTGCTGCTGTTCGCGGCCATGTTCGCGGTGCTCATCGCCGTGGTGATGATCGAAAGCGCCTATCGCAACATCCCGATCCACTACGCCCGGCGCGCCGATGCCAGCCGCATGGCCAGCCAGCGCAGTTCCTACATGCCCTTGAAGGTGAACACCGCTGGCGTGATGCCCGTCATCTTCGCGGGCTCCATCATCTTTTTTCCCGCCACCATCGCCCAGTTCTTCAAGTGGGAATTCCTGGCCAAGGCTTCCGACTGGGTGAATCCCCGCAGCCACTTTTGGGTCTACACGCTCATCTTCATCAGCGTGACCATGTTCTTCGCGTTTTTCTACACCTCCATCGTCTTCAATCCAGATGAAACCGCTGACAACATGAAGAAGTCCGGTGGTTATATTCCTGGCATCCGCCCCGGGAAGGAGACCTCGGCCTACCTGGATGGCATTCTGTCCAAGCTCACGTTCGTGGGGGCCATCTATCTGGGTGTCGTCTCCATCGTGCCGCTGATCCTGACGAACAGCATCTCGGGCATCAACTTCTATTACGGCGGCACCTCGCTGCTGATCGTGGTGGGCGTGGCGCTGGACACCGTGGCCCAGATCGAAAGCTATCAGATCATGCGCAAGTACGATGGGTTCCTGGAGAAGGGCCGTGTCCGCACGCGCTCGGGGGTGGCCCCGGCCACCGGCCCTGGTTCGCGCCTGGGCACCCGATCGGAGAACGCCTGATGAAAGTGCATATCCTGCTGGGGCCTCCGGGGTCCGGGAAGGGCACCCAGGCGCAGCGTCTGGTGGAAAAGTTCAAATTGAATCACCTATCCACTGGTGATATTCTAAGAGACGCTGTTTCGAAAGGAACAGAGATTGGCCTGAGAGCGAAAGCGATCATGGCCAGTGGCAAATTGGTGGACGATGACACCGTCAACGGGCTCGTGTTTGCGCGGCTGCGACAAGGGTTTGAAGGCGATGTCTTGTTCGACGGTTATCCACGGACCCTTCAACAGGCCGAGGCACTGGGGGAATTCCTCTCCACCCAGATGATCGAACTTGGGCACGTGCTGAGCGTCGCAGTCCCCGATGGAGTGCTCGAGGCCCGTGTGGTGGGCCGCCGCGTATGCAGCAACTGCGGCGCCATCTACCACGTGGAAACCAAGCCCCCTAAACAAGACGGCATCTGTGATCTGTGCGGCAGCCCGCTGAAGCACCGGTCCGACGATACCGCGGAAGCCTTCCGCAGCCGGATGGCGGAATTCAACGCCACCTTCCAGCCCCTGCTCGGCTTCTATGAACGCAAACCGAACTTCCGTTCTGTGGACGGCAATCTCGCCCCGGAACAGGTGTTTGAATCCCTGGTTAAGCTGTTCGCGGAGTGCGCTTGAGCAAAGAAGAAGCCATTGAGCTCGAAGCCACAGTGGTGGAATCCCTGCCCAACGCCGTTTTTCGCGTCGAACTGGAGAACAAGCATCAAGTACTGGCACACATCAGCGGCAAGATGAGGAAGAATTTCATCCGCATCCTTCCTGGCGATCGGGTCCTCGTCGAGGTCACCCCCTATGATCTATCCCGGGGCCGCATCATCTATCGTTTCAAGTAAGCCGTTTTTCAACAACAACCTTCTCGTCCCGTGGGCGAGAACGGCATAAGGGGCCGTAACAAACTAACCAGAACAGCACTGGCTATTTCGTAACGCCCCCTAACCAACCCGAGAGGTCACCCATGAAAGTTCGGCCCTCCGTCAAGAAGCTGTGCGAACACTGCAAAGTGGTCCGCCGTGAAGGCATCATCCGGATCATCTGCAAGAAAAACCCCAAGCACAAGCAGCGTCAGGGATAAGGAGCATCAATGGCACGCATCGCAGGCATTGACCTTCCCGTCGGAAAGCGCATCGAGATCGCGCTCACCTACATCTACGGGATCGGCCGCGCCAAGGCCCACACCATTCTCACCAAGGCCAAGGTGGAGTACGGCACGAAAGTGCGGGATCTCACCGAGGACGAGGTGGGCCGCATCCGCAAGGTGATCACCACCGACGAGACCGTCGAGGGCGATCTCCGCAAGAACATCAGCCTGGACATCAAGCGGCTGATGGACATCGGAAGCTATCGAGGCTTGCGCCATCGCAAGGGCCTTCCGGTCCGCGGACAGCGCACCCACACCAACGCGCGGACCCGCAAGGGCAAGCGCAAGACCGTCGCCGGCAAGAAGAAGTAGAGCTTAAGGATCCCACATGGCTAAGACACAGACACGGACCGCCGGCAAGAAGGTGGTCAAGAAGAAGGAAAAGAAGAATGTGCCCCACGGCGTGGTGCATGTCCAGGCTTCCTTCAACAACACGATCATTTCGATTTCCGATCCCATGGGGAACATGCTCGCTTGGGCTTCCAGCGGAAACCAGAATTTCCGAGGCACCCGCAAGGGCACGCCCTTCGCCGCCCAGGTGGCCGCGGGCGTGGCCGCCGAGGCCGCCAAGGAACACGGCATCCGCAGCGCCGACGTGCGCGTCAAGGGCCCCGGCGCGGGCCGTGAGAGCGCCATCCGCGCCATCAATGCCGCCGGCATTTCCGTGACCAGCATCCGCGACGTCACCCCCATCCCCCACAATGGCTGCCGCCCGCCCAAGCGGCGCCGCGTCTAAGAGAGGAGACATTCCATGGCTCGTTACAATGATGCCGTTTGCCGCCTCTGCCGCCGCGAAGGCATGAAACTCTACCTGAAGGGCGAACGCTGCTTCAAAGAGAAATGCTCCTTCGAGACCCGCAAGGGCAAGCTCCCGGGCCAGCACGGCGCGGGGAAATTGAAGAAGCCCACCGGCTATGCCCTGCAGCTCCGCGAAAAGCAGAAAGTGAAGCGCATTTACGGTGTGCTCGAAAAGCAGTTCCGTCTCTACTTCCAGAAGTCCGATGCCAAGAAGGGAGTCACGGGCCACAACCTATTGGGCTTCCTTGAATGCCGTCTGGATAACGTTGTCTACCGCCTGGGGCTGGCCGCAAGCCGTGCCGCCGCCCGCCAGATGGTCATGCACGGGCATGTCAAGGTGGATGGCAAGCGGGTGGATATCCCGTCTTTCCAGACCAAGACCGGCCACAGCATCGAGCTGGGCGAGCGCGCGAAGCTCAACGAGGGCGTCAAGACCTCGGTGGAAACCGCCGCGGGCCGGGGCATCCCCAAATGGCTCACTCTGGACGGCGGCGCTTTCAAGGGCCAAGTCATCGCGTCTCCCACCCGGGAAGACATCACGCTGGACATCAACGAACAGTTGATCGTCGAGCTCTACAGCAAGTAAGGGAGGGGAATACATGCTGAACCTCAGCGATTTCCAGCGCCCGCGCTTCGCCGAAGTCAATCAGGCCAGCCTGAGCGACACCTACGGCGAATTCGTGGCCTTTCCTTTCGAGCGTGGCTTCGCCACCACCGTGGGCCACGCCATGCGCCGGGTGCTGCTCAGCAGCATCCAGGGCGGCGCGGTCACTCATCTGCGCATCAAGGGCGTGCAGCACGAGTTCACGACCCTGCCGGGCGTGTGGGAAGACATCACCCACATCCTCTTGAACCTGAAGGAAGTCCCTTTCAAGATCCATAGCAGCGAGCGCCAGATCCTCACCCTATCCGCCAAGGGCGAAGGCATCGTGAAGTCCGGTGCCATCCGCACCAACCAGAACGTGGACGTTGTTAATCCCGACATCCACATCGCCACCCTCGGCGAGGAAGGTGATCTGGAACTGGAGGTCGTCGTGTCCATGAACCGCGGGTTCGTCACCGCGGACCGCAACCACGACGAAACCCTGGGCCTGGGATTCATCCCCATGGACTCGAACCACAGCCCAGTGCTGCGCGTGAATTACATCGTCGAACCGGCCCGCGTGGGCCAGAGCACTGACTACGAGAAGCTCACGCTCCAGGTCTGGACCAACGGCACCGTCTCCCCTAAGGATGCCGTGTCGGATGCGGCCCTCGTGCTGCGTGAACACTTCCTCGTGTTCGCAAGGCAGGATGAGGATTTCGCCGACATCGACATGTCCGCTCCGGTCATGTCCGGCGAGCAGGTCAACGCCTGGCTTGGCAAATCGGTGGAAGAGCTGGAACTGTCGGTCCGCGCCAACAATTGCCTACGAAACGCTTCCATCACAACCATCGGTGAATTGGTGCAGCGCACCGAAGCCGAATTGATGAAGACCAAGAACTTCGGCAAAAAGTCGCTGCAAGAAATCAAGGATGAACTGGCCCGCATCGGCCTGTCCTTGGGCATGCGCCTTGAGCAAGAAGTCTAAGGAGCCACACCATGCGTCATAACGTCGCCGGCAAGCGCCTAGGCCGTCCCAGCAACCAGCGCAAAGCCCTCATGAAGAACCTCGCCATCGCCCTCATCACCCATGAGCGCATCGAGACCACCATCACAAAAGCCAAGGAGCTGCGCAAATTCGCGGAGCCCTTCATCACCCTCGGCAAGACCGATTCCGTGGCCAACCGCCGTCTGGCGATGTCCCGGCTCGGCAACAAGACCGCCGTGCAGAAGCTCTTCAGCACTGAGTTCAAAGCGCGCTTCGACGCCCGCCCCGGCGGCTACACCCGCATCCTGAAAATGGACACCCGTCTGGGTGATGGCGCTGAAATGGCCCTCATCGAGCTGGTGGACTACACCCTGCCCGAACCCGCCGAGCCCGAAGGCGAATAGGCCAACAAGCAAGCTGCGTGAAACGCCCTCTCGCGAGGGCGTTTTTTTATGCGAGAACACCTTTCGCAAGCCGCCCGGGAAGCCCGCCTTGCTGCCATCCGACTGGCGCTCCCGTATGATGGGAGGTCACCCAGATGCCCACTTCGACCTGGAAGGAGTCAACGCATGTCCGAGGCCATGTATCCCGTCAAGGACGACATCCGAACTCGCGCCTACATCCAGACCATGGAGGAATACCAGCGCCTGTACCGGCTTTCCATGGACAACCCGGAATGGTTCTGGGGCGAGCAGGCGAAGACGCTGACCTGGTTCCACCCATGGACCTCGGTGCTGGATGCGGACTACGAAGAAGCCGATTTCGCGTGGTTCTCCGGCGGCCGGCTCAATGCCTGCTTCAACTGCGTGGACCGGCATCTGCCGGCTCTGGCGGACTGCACCGCCATCATCTGGGCCCAGGATGAGCCCGGCGTCTACACCCACATCAGCTACCGGGAACTGAAGCACAACGTTTGCCGCGTCGCCAACGTGCTGCTGCACCACGGCGTCAAGAAGGGGGATCGCGTCTGCCTGTACATGACGATGATCCCCGAGCTGGTCTACACCATGCTGGCCTGCGCCCGCATCGGCGCGGTGCATTCCGTCGTCTTCGGCGGGTTCTCGGCGGAATCCCTGCGGGACCGCATCGTGGATGCCCACTGCAAGGTGGTGGTCACCGCCAATGAGGGCCTGAGGGGCGGGCGCAAGGTGCCGCTCAAGAAGACCGTGGACCGCGCCGTGGAGGGCATGTCCTTCGTCAAGACCTTGCTGGTGGCCCGCCGCACGGACACCGATGTGGAGATGGAACCCGGCCGGGACTACTGGCTGGATGAGGAATGCTCGAAGCAACGCAGCACCTGCACCCATGAGTGGATGGGTTCCGAGGATCCCTTGTTTGTGCTCTACACTTCGGGGAGCACCGGCAAACCCAAGGGCTTGCTGCACACCACCGGCGGCTTCCTGACCTACGCCGCGTATACCCACAAGCTGATTTTCGACTATCATCCCGGCGACATCTTTTTCTGCGCGGCAGACATTGGATGGGTGACAGGCCACAGCTACATCGTGTATGGCCCCCTGGCGAATGGAGCCACGAGCGTCATCTTCGAGTCCACGCCGCTCTACCCGGACGCTGGCCGCTACTGGCGGATCGTGGATGACCTCGGCGTGAACATCCTCTACACCGCGCCCACCGCGCTCCGGGCACTGGCCCAAGCTGGCGATGAATGGGTGAAACGATACAGCCGCAAATCCTTGCGCATCCTCGGAACCGTCGGCGAACCCATCAATCCCGAAGTCTGGCGCTGGTACCACGACGTCATCGGCGAAGGCCGCTGCACGGTGGTGGACACCTGGTGGCAGACCGAAACCGGCGGCATCCTCATCACTCCGCTGCCAGGCGTGACGCCCACCAAACCGGGTTCCGCCACGCTCCCGTTCTTCGGTGTGAAGCCCGTCATCGTGGACCCCGCCACGGGCGAGGTCCTGAGGGGCAATGGTGTTTCGGGGGCGTTGTGCCTGGGCACGCCCTGGCCAGGCCAGGCGCGCACCGTGTTCGGCGACCACCAGCGCTTTCGCGAGACCTACTTCACGCAGTATCCCGGCTACTATTTCACTGGCGACGGCGCTCGGCGTGACGAGGATGGTTACTACTGGATCACGGGCCGCATTGACGATGTCATCAATGTTTCCGGCCACAGGTTGGGCACCGCGGAAGTGGAAAGCGCGCTGGTGGCCCATGAATCCGTGGCCGAAGCCGCGGTGGTGGGCTATCCGCACCCGCTCAAGGGCCAGGGCATCTACTGCTACGTGCTGCTGAATTCGGGTTATGGACTGGAGGGCCGCGACGAGCTCATCGGCGCGCTGAAAGAACAAGTGCGCCAAGCCATCGGCGCCTTCGCCTCACCGGATATCATCCATATTGCCGCCGGTCTGCCCAAGACCCGCAGCGGGAAGATCATGCGCCGCATTCTGCGCAAGATCGCCGCCAGCGAATACGAAGGGCTGGGTGATGTCTCCACCCTTGCTGAACCCGATGTGGTGAACTCCCTCATTGAGGAGCATCGCAGCGCCCAGGGTTGAAACAGTGTCCCCGGCTTTGGAAGAGATTTGGGCCCAAGGCCCGGAAAGCCCCGTCATTTGGCCTTTCCAGGTGTCCCCCATGGACATGATGCGGAGCCCCTTTAGCCGTGAAGGATGCGTGAAGACAGTGTTGAAAATTGATTGGATGTTCCATGAAGACTGAGCCGCCCCCAAAGCCAGCTTCCGGCAAATACTTGTGGCTTCTTTCGCTGCTCCTGCCCGTTGGCTATGGCCTTTTCTGGCTCGCGGGGCGCAATACTGGGCTGGTGGAGCGGGTTTACGCTGAGCGGCTCTTTCCCCTGCTTTCACGCTTTGTCTCTTGGCCCGGACGCCTGTTGCCTTGGTCCCTGGGCGAACTGATTCTGGTGTCTCTTTTGGCAGGGATCATTCTTTGGCTGCGGGGCCTCCTGAGAACGTTGGTGTACCGGCCACCTGGGGTCCTGGGCTCGCTGCTGCGGCGAATGGGTGGATTATCAGCGCTGGCCGGGCTGCTGTATGCCAGTTTCGTGGCGCTTTGGGGCCTGAATTACTTGCGCCCACCCATCGCCCACACGCTGGATTGGCCCTCGGAGGCGCCCACCGCCGACGAATTGCAGGGTCTCTGCGAAGAGCTGGCGGTGGATGCGAACCGCTTGCGCAAGGACCTGCCATCGGATGGAACCGGCGCGCTGAAGGTGGATCGCACTTGGGTGCTGGATCACCGGAATGAAGGCTACGAGCGGCTCTGCGGAATGCTGGCGCCGGTGCTGCCAGCCTCGCTGCATGAGCCAAGCCGGCCCAAAATCGCGTTCCTCAGTTTCCTCATGTCCCGTTCCCTCACCTACGGCATGTACATCCCATGGACGGGAGAGGCCCTGTTGAATGGCAGCACGCCTGCGCCGGCGCTGCCTTTCAGCGTCTGCCATGAGATGGCCCACCAGCAGGGCATCGCGCGGGAGGACGAAGCGAATTTCGTGGCCTATCTCGCCTGCCGCCTGCATCCCGATCCTCTGTTCCGCTACTCGGGCGCCCGCGCCGCCCTGGGCGAGTCCATGGCCCAATTGCGGGTGGTCCGCCTGGAAACCTGGAAGGCCATCCGTGCGTCCCTGGAAACCGGCGTGCTGGCCGATGAGGCTGCGGAAACCACGTGGCTGCGCCTGCATCAGGGGCGCTTCAGCCAGATGCAGGGCAGGGTCTACGACGGCTACCTGAAGAGCCAGGGGCAGGCGGATGGCGCCCTCAGCTATGGCCGCGTGGTGGATCTGCTCATCGCCGAACGCCGCCTGACCACAAAGGCCCAAAAAGACCACAAAG
>JAJYMZ010000304.1 GCA_021786615.1 Acidobacteriota bacterium | reverse complement strand
TCAAAGGCGGTGATAGTCAATCATAGGGGTGGCGCGGAGCGCCCTCCTCAGCATCCCCTGCATCCCCTTCATCCCTGTTTATAAAGCTTTTTTAACAGGGATGAAGGGGATGGGTGTTCGCTTGGGTCATGAGGAACGACGGGCGTTTGGGTGGCAAACCATTCACTTTAAAGATCCCAAAGACCGCCGCATCAACCTTGCAGATCCTAATCCTGGCCTTTCAGTGATTCGCAACAGCCGCAGGGCAACTTCTTCTTAAGAAAAGACGAAGTTGTAGATCAGTAGTACAGAGGGCACAAAGAGACCTGTCATGCGCCAGCTTCGCGGATGGAATTCAGGCGGCCCGGCGACGGCCTCACGCCAAGGTGTGATCCGCGCCGAGAGAGAACCAAGCCAGCACTGCCATTCGCTGAGCCCGGTGAACCCGAACGGTACATCTTCAGGGTCCCAACGGTTGAAGTCGTGCTTATATACCGTTCATGGAAAGGTCTTGGCGTTCGTCCCCCCATGACTCAAAACCTAGGGTGCGCCCGATGGCGCTACCTGGGAGTTGTCATGAACAACAGCCTTTCCTTCCGCAAAGAATCCATCCAGATGTCCAGCAGCGAAAGCGCGGGCCTGCGGCATTCGCTGGCCGGGTTGATGCGGGATCAAGGGCCGCGAAATGCCGGTGACAAGTGGGTCCCGATCCTCACCACTTCATTTACCGTCACAGAATGATGGCCAACCTGGGTTCACCAAATCTGGGGTCCGGGATGCCCTGGGATCGGTGAATTCATGGAATTCCTGGTTCCCCCTGGCCAAGAACTGGAGAGTTCTGGGAGCCTGCTATGCGCTTTGGGTACTCTCCCTTTTGTATGGTCTCTGGACCTCCCATCGGATCGAGTCTGTGTGGTGGTGGGCCAGCAGCCTCTCCTCTCCACTAACCCACATCGGTGCTTTCGCATTCCTGGCTCCTCTGCCCTGGATACTGCCCCGCCGACTTCCTTCTCCCTGGAACTTCATTCTGGGGTTCCTGCTCGCGGTGACTGCCTGTGAAATGGTCTCAGTGCTTCTTCCGATCATTGATGGATGGTTCCTTACCCAGGCGAACGTCAAGTTCAAACTGGGCAAGGTTATGGAGCTATATGTCTCTCTCGTGGGGCCAGCCATGATGGTCGTGGGGGGGCTGATCGCGGCCCGGGCCCACTCCGAGGAGCTGCGGATGGCCTCGGAGGCCGAGGCCCAGATCGCCACGAACCGTCTGCTCCAGAGCCAGATCCACCCTCACGTGCTCTTTAATGCATTGAACGGTCTGCTGGAGCTCATCCACAAGAGCCCCAAGGAAGCCGAAAGCGCCGTGCGGCATTTGTCCGAACTGCTGCGGCGCATCATGCGGGCATCCGAACAAATGCGGCTGCCCCTGGGGGAAGAACGCAAGATCATCGCGGATTTCCTGGCCCTGGAATCCATCCGGCTGACCCACCGGCTGAGGGTGAGCTGGGAGTGGGACGAAACCCTGGACACCATCGAGGTGCCCCCCCTCTTGCTCCAGCCCCTGGTGGAAAATGCCATCAAACACGGCATCGCCCCCAGCGTTCCCGGTGGTGACCTGATCCTGCGGGCCCGATCTCAAGGAGGGACGATCTTCCTGGAGGTGTGGAATTCGGGGATGCCCTTCCTGGACAACGACGTGAGACGGGGAATCGGCGTGAAGAATCTGCGTTCCCGGTTGTACTTGCATTTCGGCGCCGGGGCCAGCTTTTCCATCGGCCCCTCGGGCCAGGGGACATTGGCCACCATCCGGTTGGAGGCGAACCAAGTAGAATTCGCCCATGGAACCCTTTAAGGCCCTGGTGGTGGATGACGAGCCCCTGGCGAGGGAGCGGCTGTCCCGGCTGCTCCAGGAAGCGGGCTGCGCGGTGGCCGGCGAACTGGGGGACGGCCTCGCGCTGCTCCAGTGGATGCAGCAGCCCTGTGACGTGGATGTCATCTTCCTGGATATCCAGATGCCAGGGCTCAATGGCATGGAGGTGCTGGCGGAACTGCCGCAGAGCCCCCCCGTGGTGTTCGTGACGGCCCATTCGGACTACGCGGTGCGCGCCTTCGAGCTGGCGGCGGTGGACTACCTGCTGAAGCCGGTGTTCGAGGACCGCCTGGCCAAGTGCCTGCAACGTCTGGGAGACCGCCTGATCCGGCCCTTGAGCCCCGCGGAATTGAAGGCCCTGCTGCCCCCGCCCCTACGCTTCCCCATCCGGGCCGGGGATGGGGAAATCTTCATGGAGCTGGAAGTCATTACCCATTTCGAACTGGAGGGCGAGCGGGTGTGGGCCTGCCGGGGGCTGAACCGCTTTCTGACCCGCTGGACCCGCCTGGCGGAAGTGGAGCACGCCTTCCCAGAGGATGGCCTGCTGCGGATCCAGCGGCACCTGCTGCTGAGGCCCAGCATGGTCAAGGGCATCCGTACCACCACGCTGGGGCGGGTCAAGGTGCTGGTCGCCCCCAAGATGGAGCTGACCGTCAGCCGCGGCATGACGCATCGCACCAGGGAATGCGTCCGGGAGGCTTCGCCCGTTCGCGGGTAAAAAATCCACCGTTCGTGGGATTTCCAAGCCCCCTTCATCAACACGGCCCATAGTTCTAGGTCCTTGAGGAATTCTTGAAGGTGCCCTGCTGTGGAGAGTCTGGAATCAATGGTGAGTTTGAGCAGCTGCACGATCCTGGTGGTGGAGGATCATGATTTCCAGCGCCGGACGGCGCTTCGGTTGCTGAAAGAACTGGGGGCGGAAAAGCTCCTGGAGGCGTCCAATGGACGGGAGGCTTTGGATCTGCTGGTGGATCGGGGTGAGCCGGTGGACATCATCCTGTGCGATCTGGACATGCCGGAAATGGATGGGGTGGAATTCATCAGCCATGTGGGGGTGAACCAGTTGGCTAAGGCCGTGGCGGTGGTCAGCGCCATGGACATTTCCATTTTGAACACCGTGGAGACCATGGCCCGCGCCTATGGATTGCAGGTGCTGGGCTCTATATCCAAACCCCTCAGCCTGCACGACCTCACCGCTTGCATGGCCAGCTTCCAGCCACGGGATGCCTTCAAAGACGCCTACGTCACACGCACCGAATTCACCGCGGATGATTTGAGGCGCGGTTTGAAGGAGCGGGAATTCATCGCCTTCTTCCAGCCGAAGGTATCCTTCAAAACCGGCGAGGTTCAGGGTGTGGAAGCCCTTGTGCGCTGGTTCCGTCCAGGCCATGGGGTGATCTCGCCGTTGTATTTCATAGACCACATGGAGCATGCGGGTCTGGTGACACCCCTCACGGAAGTGCTGCTGACCCAGACCTGCGGCTACCTGAAAGCCTGGGCTCAGCGCGGCTTCACCATCAAGGCTTCGGTGAATGTCTCCATGCATTGCCTGGAAGACACGAGCATCGCGGACCGCCTCCACGACCTGGTGAAGGAAGCGGACTGCGATCCCCGGCAAATCACGCTGGAATTGACCGAGTCCGAAGTGATGATGGATGTGGCCAAGGTGCTGAACGTGCTGGCGCGGTTGCGCCTCAAGGGATTCGGGCTCTCCATTGATGATTTCGGGACCGGCTATTCCTCCCTGCAGCAGCTCAGCAACGTGCCTTTCACGGAACTCAAGATTGACCAGTCCTTCGTCAAGGATTCACCGACTCAAGGGAGGCACCGGACCATCATCGAGACGAGCCTGGACCTGGCGCGCAAGCTCTCCTTGAGGACCGTGGCCGAAGGTGTGGAGACCCGGGCGGAGTGGGATCTGCTCAAGTCCCAGGGCTGCCAGCAGGCCCAGGGGTTTTTCATCGCCCGCCCGATGCCGGGGTACCAGATACCGGAGTGGATCCGGATGTGGCGCGCCCCGGAGGAATGCTGAGATCGCCTCATGAGAACCAAGAACGGCTTTCTCGTGTTCCTGGACGGCTTCAGCCTCCGGCAGTTGTTGTACGCCTGGATGACTGTCGTGCTGGCGGGGTGTACGGTCACGCTGGCCGGCTATGGGTGGATCTACCACCAGGCTAAAATTAATTCTGCCGGTGGTTTGAATTTAAAGGCTGAATACTTGCTATTGGTGGTCACGCTGGCTGGTTTGGCCCTGGCACTGGCTTTGGGCATGGCCATCTCGCGCAGCGTCACTCGGCAGGCCCAGGGCATGGCTGAACTGGCGCGGCATCTTGAAATGCGGGACTTCAAGGAATATCCCATGGCCATCCCCAGCGGCGACCTGGGGGCGGTGGCCCAGGCCTTCATTGACATGCGCTGCGCGATCATCGGTTACGAGACGGAGTTGCGGTCCACGGTCGCCAAACTCCGCGATGCCAACCACAACCTGGGGAAGCGGGAGACCGAAGCCCTGGCCGCCACCCGCGCGAAATCAGCCTTCCTGGCGGCCATGAGCCATGAAGTCCGCACGCCGCTCATCGGCATCAACGGCATGATCGAGATCCTTTCCCTCGGGGACCTGGAGCAGGACCAGCGCCGGATGGTGAACATCATCCGCAACTCGGCGCAAAGCCTGCTGCGGATCATCGGCGACATCCTGGACTTCTCGAAGATCGAGGCCGGAAAGCTGGCCCTCAACCCTGAGACGATTTCCATCCCCAAGCTGGTGGAGGCGACGGTCGCCTATCTGGCCCAGACCGCGTCCAGCAAAGGCCTTCAGCTCCGCTGCGACATCAGCGATGAGCTGGGCCCTGCGCATGTGGCGGACCCGGTCCGGTTGAACCAGATTTTAAATAATTTCTTGAGTAACGCCATAAAATTCACTTCTAAAGGATGCGTCACCGTTAAAGTCGGATGCCTGGAATCCACCCGGGATTCAGAACGAATCTTTTTCGAAGTCCAGGACACGGGCATCGGCATCTCCGAAGAACATCAGGTCAACCTCTTCCAGCCCTTCGCGCAAGGTGAAACCAACACCACGCGCCGCTTTGGCGGAACGGGGCTGGGCCTGGTGATCTGCCGCCATCTGGCGGATCTGATGGGGGGCGAGATCACCCTGCGAAGCGCGCCAGGGCAGGGCACGACCATGACCTTTTCAGCGCGCTTTCCCATAGGTGATGCCCAGAACATCGTGGATACCGAATTGCCTGACCCGGCGAAAGTGGCCCAGTTCATCCGGCCCACGCCCACCGTGGAGGAAGCACTGCAAGGAGGCAGCCTGATCCTGCTGGCGGAGGACCATCCCACCAATCGCGAGGTGCTGCGCCGGCAATTGAACCTGGCGGGCTACGCGCTGGAATTGGCCAAGGATGGCCTGGATGCTTTCGAACAATGGAAGAGCGGGCGCCACGCCTTGGTCCTGACGGACCTGCACATGCCGCGCATGGATGGCTATCAGCTCATCACGGCGATCCGGCAATGGGAAGAGGAGCATGGGCTGGCGCGGACCCCAGTCCTGGCGATCACCGCCAATGTGCTGCAGGGAGAAGCCGAACACTGTCTCGAAATGGGCATGGACGACTACCTGACGAAACCCGTGGGCATTCCCGAGCTGGCGTCCAAACTGCGGCAGTGGCTACCTCAGCTTCAAGGATTGGACCCCCTCCCAGCGCCGCTGCCCGCAGGGGGGGCAGCCAAGCCAATGCCAAATATTCTTGACCGGGACGCCCTGCTGGCCCTGTGCGGGAATGACCCGTCCGTGGCCCAGGAGATCCTGGAAGATTTCCGGTCCGCCACCCGCAGCGACCTTGAAGTCCTGGATCAGTGCTTCGCTCGGAAGGACCAGGCTTCCCTGGGGCGGCATGCCCACCGCATCAAGGGCGCCAGCGCCATGATCGGCGCGGTGGACTTGGCCCAGAAGGCAAAACAACTGGAAGCCCTGGCCCAAAAAGGCGAGTGGGGCCATATGGAAGCAGCCATGGGGCAAGTGCGGGAGGCCTTCGGGAGCCTCGCCGAAGCCGGCTGACGAAACTAGCTTTCCTGATTGCCAAGCAAGTTCAGGCTGAGGTTCGGGGGTAACCAGGGGAAATTATCCACGCGAAAGGCCGAAAAAAGCTCTCGTTTTTATTAGCGAATTTTCGCGTCATTCGCGGTTCCTAGTTATTTATCATTCGGAAATATTCGGACCGGTCGTCGCGCAATGGCTGTCAGCCCTCGTCTCTGCCCTGCTTCGCCGCCACCCAGTTCATCACATCCAGGGGCGTCATGCGCCGGAGATCCAGGGCCTCCAGTTCCTCTCGCAGGAAATCCGGTTCCGGCTCGAACATGGGCAGCAGGGGTTGCCGTGCCTGGGCGGGAGCCTCCATTCGCGGCTTGGCGGGCTCATCCTCTGATTCCACCAGCAGCCTTTGGGCCTTGGCGATCACGGAACGGGGCAGGCCCGCCAGCTTAGCCACTTGGATGCCATAGCTGCGATCCGCGGGCCCCGGCGCGATGCGATGCAGGAAGAGCAGCTGGTCCTCCCACTCCTGGACTTCCACGTGGAGATTCTGGATTCTGGGATGATCCGCGAGCTTTGTCATCTCGAAAAAATGGGTGGCGAAGAGCGTGCGCGGTTCGCCACCTTTCAAGTCGCGAAGGTAAAGCGCGATGGCTTCAGCCAGCGCCAGACCGTCGCGGGTGCTGGTGCCGCGGCCGATTTCGTCCAGGATCACCAAGCTCGCGGGCGTCGCCTGGTTCAGTATCCGGGCGGTTTCGGTCATTTCCACCATGAACGTGGATTGCCCCTTGGAAAGGAAATCCGAAGCGCCGATGCGCGTGAAGATGCGATCCGTGATGCCGAAGCGCATGACCTCCGCGGGCACGAAAGAGCCCGTCTGCGCCAGCACCACCAACAACGCCGCCGTGCGCAGGAAGGTGGATTTGCCGCCCATGTTGGGTCCCGTCACCACCGCCATGGCCTCGGCCTCAGGAAGATTCAGATCGTTGGGAATGCATTCGCGGCCCAGCCTCGCCTCAAGCATGGGATGGCGCGCGCCCGCGAGCACCAGCT
Source organism: Acidobacteriota bacterium (assembly GCA_021786615.1). Classification (GTDB taxonomy): domain Bacteria; phylum Acidobacteriota; class Holophagae; order Holophagales; family Holophagaceae; genus JANXPB01. Next base: position 5,140 of record JAJYMZ010000304.1, on the reverse strand, counting down.
CCCGGGCGTCGCTCAGCTCGGGCCGCGTCCATCCGCCGTGCCGGGCGCGCTCAGCGAAGGCGCAGAGCAGATCGAGGGCCGCGACGGTCCTTGCAAGGGTGACGATGGCTGCCCTTGATGCCAGCACGGTATCCAGGAGCTGTCTGAACTGCAGCGTCTCCAGGCGCACCTGGTCGCTTTCCGCGCTCACGAGCCGCTGCTCGAAGGCCAGCAATTTTTCGGTGGTGAAGCGCTCGGCGTTGGCCAGCGTCTGCTTGCGGATGAAATGCTGGGGCGCCGCCGCCAGATTGGCTTTGGTGATCTCGAAGTAGTAGCCGAACACGCGGTTGTACTTGATCTTCAGGCTGCCGATGCCCGAAGAAGCGCGCTCTTCCTCTTCCAGTTCCAGCATCACCTGTTTCGCGTCCCGGGCCAGGCGCCGCACCGCGTCCAGCTCCGCGTCCACGCCATCGCGGATGACACCACTCTTTTCGATGTCCAGGGGGGGCGTGTCTTCCAGGCAGCGTTTCAATTCATTCATCAACTCCGTGCAGAGCGGCGTGGCTTCGGGCCACAGGCCCAAATCCGCCGTGTCGCCGAACCAGCCACGATCCCGGAGCAGGGAGGGAAGCCCCTGCAGGGCCGCCAGGCCGTCCCGCAGCTGCGCCAACTCCGGCGGGGTGGCGAGATTCATGGCGACGCGGCCCAACAGGCGATCCAGGTCCGGAACCTGGGCGAGCAGCTTTTGCAGCGGCTCCCGCCGGCCATCCTCCGTCAGCCAGGCCACCTGGGACCAGCGCCGCTCCAGCGCATCGCATTCCCGCAAGGGTGCGTCGAGCCAGCCCCGCAGCAGGCGCGAGCCCATGCGCGTGCGGCATTGGTCCAGTAGCGCCAACAAGCTGCCCTGCCTGCTTCCATCAGCCGAGTTGGCGAAGAGCTCCAGATGCTTCGCGCTGGTGGCATCCAGCAGCGGGCCCGCGGCGCCCAGTTCCAGCGACACGCCCTGAAGATGGGCGGGGCGGCCCTTCTGGGTGATCTCCACCTGATCCAGCAGGGCTCCCAGAGCGCCGATGGCGGCGGGATAGGGCGGAAGTCCCACGCCCTCCAAATGCTGCCAGCCAAAGAAGGCCAGAATCTGCTGCGTTGCACGCGAAGCCTCGAAGCGCCAGGCTGGAAGGCGTTGCAGGGCGGCCTGGTTTGTGGCGGGTGGCTCGGCGCCTTCGGGCAGCAACAGCTCGTGAGGCGACAAGCGCTCCAGCGTGGCGATCAACGAGGCTTCACCCTCGCCCGGCAGCACGCGGATCTGCCCGCTGGCCAATTGCAGGAGCGCGATGCCCCACTGTCCTCCGGCGCGATGCACCGAAGCCAGCCAACGCCCATCGTCGTCCAGCCAGGTGCCAGGCGTGATGATCCGCGTGATGGCCCGGGGCAGGAGACCTTTCACTTCCTCCGGCTTCGCGGTGGGCTCGGCCAGGGCGGCGCTGAAGCCCGCCGCCAGCAGCTTCGGCAGGTAGCTTTCCAGGGCGAAATGGGGCACGCCGCACATGGGGATCTCGGCGCCGGTGCCCTTGCCCCGGGCGGTGAGCGCGATCTCCAGCACCGGCGCCGCGAGCACCGCGTCCTCCCCCAGGATCTCGTAAAAGTCCCCCATGCGCGTGAGCAGGATCGCGCTGCCCGCCTCGCGCTTGAGGCCCGCGATCTGAAGCATCATCGGGGTGGACATTTTTCTCAACCGCTAATGGCGCGAATGACCGCGAAGTAAATGCATGGAGGGCGATAGAAAAAAGGGCATCCATACATCATGGCGCAGGTGAACGGGACCAGGAGCGCCCATTTGCGCTGGCAGCGGCACCGGAGTTCCTCTTTTTTCTGGGCATTCTGGGTCCAGCGATTTTCGGCTGAGTATCGTTGGCAATCAGGTTTATCTTCATTCGCGGAGATCCACGCCATTCGCGGTTGATTTTCCGGAGGTCCCATGACTCTGTTGCCGTTCACCCAGAAAGCCAATGACGCCCTGGTGGCCGCTCGGTCCAAGGCGGTGGCGGAACAGCACCCAGAAATCGTGCCCCAGCACCTTTTCCAAGCCCTGCTGGCGGCGGACATGGGGCTGCGGCCCGTGCTGGAACGGGCGGGGCTCCCCCCCGAATCCTTGAAGGGGCTTCAGGACGGGGCCGATGAAATGGTGGGCAAACTGCCCAAAGCCATCGGTGGCTCTGAGCCTCAACCGGGCGCGGGTTTCAGGCATTTCCTAGAAGTGGCCAGCGACACGGGGCGGGGCCTGGGCGATCGCTTCCTGGCCACGGATGCCATGCTGCTGGCCTTTTCCAACGCCGCCACCGACGCGAAAAAACTGCTGGAGCGATTCGGGCTGGATCGCAAGAAGCTGGAGGCCGCCATCAAGGAAGGCCGCGCCGGAGCTCGCGTTGAAGACGACAAGGCGGAGGAGAAATTCGCCGCGCTTCAAAAATATGCCAAGGATTTCACCTCTCTGGCGGAAGCCGGAAAGCTCGATCCGGTCATCGGCCGCGATGAAGAGATCCGCCGAGTGCTGCAAGTGTTGTCGCGACGCACCAAGAACAACCCCGTGCTCATCGGGGAGCCCGGCGTGGGCAAGACCGCCATCGCCGAAGGCCTGGCCCAGCGCATTGTGAAGAACGATGTTCCTGAGAGTCTGAAGGGCATCCGGCTGATGGGGCTGGACATGGGTTCTCTGGTGGCCGGAACCCAGTACCGGGGCCAGTTCGAGGAGCGACTCAAAGGCGTGCTGAAGGAAATCGAAGACAGCGAGGGCAAGATCATCCTCTTCATTGACGAATTGCACACGCTGGTGGGTGCTGGCTCCGCGGAGGGTTCCATGGATGCCGCGAACCTGCTAAAACCTGCCCTCGCGCGGGGTGACTTGCGTTGCATCGGCGCCACCACGCTGAATGAATACCACAAGTACATCGAGAAGGACGCGGCCCTGGAGCGGCGGTTCCAGCCGGTCTATGTGGAGGAGCCGAGCGTCGAAGATGCCATTTCCGTTTTACGGGGCTTGAAGGAGCGCTACGAACTGCACCATGGCGTGCGCATCAAGGACGCGGCGTTGGTGGAGGCCGTGCAACTTTCCAGCCGCTACATCGCTGATCGGTTCCTGCCGGACAAAGCTGTGGACTTGATGGATGAGGCGGCCTCCAGCGTGCGCATGCAGCTGGATTCCAGGCCCATCGAGATTGACGCGCGTGAGCGCCGGGAGATGCAATTGCAGCTGGAGCGGCATGCGCTGGCCAAAGAAAAGGATTCCCTTTCCAAGGCGCGCCTGAAGGAACTGGACGGCGAATTCGCGGAGTTGAAGGAAGATCTCGCGCGGCTTCGGGCCCAATGGGAGAACGACAAGAAGGCCATCGAGCAGACCCGGGCCCAGCAGAAAAAGCTCGATGACCTGCGCATCGAGCTGGAGCAGGCCAAGGGCCGGGCCGAGTATGAGCGGGCCTCGCGGCTCGAGTACGGCGAGATTCCCGCCTTGGAAAAGCAGATCGAGGCCGGTTCGAAAAATGAATCCTCCATGTTGCGCCTCGAAGTGAGCGAAGAGGATGTCGCCAGCGTCGTGAGCAAGTGGACGGGCATTCCGGTGTCCCGCCTCATGGAAGGCGAGATTCAGAAACTGCTCCACATGGAGGAGCGCCTCCGGTTGCGCGTAGTCGGCCAGGACGCAGCGCTGGTGGGCATCTCCGATGCCCTGCGCCGCAATCGCGCGGGCCTGGCAGATCCCAAGCGGCCCATCGGATCCTTCCTTTTCCTGGGCCCCACGGGCGTGGGCAAGACCGAGGTGGCGCGGGCCCTGGCGGAATTCCTTTTCGACGATGAGAACGCCATGGTGCGCATTGACATGAGCGAATTCACCCACGAAGCGGATTCCACGCGGCTCATCGGCGCGGCGCCGGGCTACATCGGCTACGAGGAGGGCGGCCGGCTCACCGAGGCCATTCGCCGCAGGCCTTACGCCGTCATCCTATTGGACGAAATGGAAAAAGCGCATCCACGGGTCTTCGATCTGTTCCTGCAAGTGCTGGAGGACGGCCGCCTGACCGATGGCAAGGGCCGCACGGTGAACTTCCGCAACACCATCCTGATCATAACGAGCAACGTGGGCAGCTCTGCGATTTTCAAGGCCGGCGGTCATGCGGACAAAGCCCAGACCGAGATCCAAGAGGCTTTGCGGGCCTATTTCCGGCCGGAATTCCTGAACCGGATCGATGAGGTGGTGACGTTCCGCACCCTGGATCGCAATGACGTGAAGGCCGTGGCGAGGATTCAGCTCAAGCGCGTGGAAGACCAGCTCGCCGAGCGGCGCCTAGGCCTGGAGGTCAGCGAAGCAGCCTTGGATTGGCTCGCGGAAGAAGGTTTTGACGAGCAGCTCGGCGCCCGTCCCTTGAAGCGGCTCATCCAGCACGTGGTGGTCAATCCGTTGTCGCGGTTGATTCTTGAAGGGAAGCTGGAACCGGGCTCCATGGCCCGCGTAGGCGTGCAAAACGATCAGCTGGAGGTCGAAGTCGAGGCCGTGCACTAAACATTGTTTTTCTGTTTTTGGGTACCCGGTAATCGCCATAACACAGCCTTGGAAGTGCTCAACCACAGATGTCGCAGATGGCACAGAAAAGGCCATGAATCCACAGATTGCACCGATTCACACAGATTGAAAAACGCGAGTGGCGGAGGAGCGAAGATCGCGCCCGGCATAGAGCATGGGCCGCCCCGGCTTGGCCGGGGCCGCGCGACTTTCGTCGTGCGGGTCATCAGGGCGGCGGCGCTTCCGCACCAACAGCGCGAGGCCGCCGCCGCCCTGAAAACCGGTTGGCCCATGCGGGGTAAAAGGGAGATTGCTTCTCCTTCGTGGTTGGTGCCCATCTGGGAATCTGTGTCATCTGTGGAATCTGTGGAATCGGTGGAATCTGTGGATTCAGCTTTTGATCCTGAAAAGCATCAGGCTAAAAGTCGCCGACAATCAGGCTCGATTATTGTGAGAGCATCCTCTACAAGCCCATGCTCCCAACGCTTCCTGTGATCTTCCAACCCCAGCAGAACCTGCCTCGCGCGGTCCAGGTCACCGGTCGCCGCCATTTGCCCTATGCGGAGTCAGCCCCACAGACCCTGGTGGCTTTGGACACAGGGATCCAGGTGC
>JAJYMZ010000122.1:8475-12212 GCA_021786615.1 Acidobacteriota bacterium | reverse complement strand
TGGAGGGGCATTCCGGCCCGCGCTGAAACTTTCACCAGGGCTTCCGCCAGGCTCATCTCCTCGGCTTCGCCCGGCAGGTGGCCCAGGGTGCGGGAGAGGCAGGACGGAAAATAGATGGCCGATGCGTTTCCCATGGTTGTGATGGGAAGCGGAGACCTGGCGGCCTTGGGCATCTCGGGGCTCCACTGATGGGAAACACCGAACAGCTTCGTGATGCGAGTGATGAAAGGCATGGCCTTGGGGCCGAAGCTGAGCTGGATCAGGTGGCCCGCGCGTAAAGCGAGGCGGAGGGCGGTTTCCAGGGCGGCGAAATGCCACGCCACACGAAGCGCGATGGTTTGAGCCAGGGGGCCGTGGCTGGCCTGGCGGAACCGCTTGGTGAGCTGGCCCGTGTCAATGCCCACAGGGCAGGCCGTGGCGCAAAGGCCATCCACCGCGCAGGTATCCAGGGCCATGTAGGGAAAGGCTTCCCGCAGGGAGATCAGGAGATCGGGATTCTCGCCACCGCTTTCCAGCCGCGCCATCTCGCGGCGCAGGACGATGCGCTGGCGGGGCGTGAGGGTGAGCTCGCGGCTGGGACACCTGGGTTCGCAGTAGCCGCACTCGATGCACTTATCCACCTCCGCTTCCACGCCCGGCAGAGGCTTGAGGTTGGCCAAATGGCACCTGGGATCGGCGTTGAGAATGACGCCGGGATTCAGCAGGCGTTCGGGGTCCACCAGGTTTTTCAGTTCCTCCATCACCGCCTTGGCGCCCGGCCCCCATTCCGCTTCTACGAAGGGCGCCATGTTGCGGCCCGTGCCGTGTTCGGCCTTCAGCGCGCCGTCGTATTTTTTCACCACCAGCTCCACCACATCGTCCATGAAGCGCGCGTAGCGGGCGATGGCGGCCGGGTCATTGAAGGACTGGGTGAGCACGAAGTGCAGGTTCCCGTCCTTGGCGTGGCCGAAGATGATGGCGTCGCCATAGCCGTGCTTGGCGAAGAGCCGGGTGAGGTCCACGGCCGCATCCGCCAGGCGTTCGACGGGAAAGGCCACGTCCTCGATGATCACCGTGGTGCCGCGGCTGCGGACCGCGCCCACGGAAGGGAAGGTGCCGGAGCGCAGCTTCCAGATCAAGGCCTGCTCCAGCGGGTCCTGAGTGAAGCGGGCGGGTTCCAGCAGCTTGAGTCCCGCGGCGGCGGCGAGGGCGGCGCGCTCCAGTTCGTCCCGGCTGGATTCGTCCTGGCCTTGGAATTCCACCAGCATGGCCGCGGCCCCCGTTGGCAGCGCCTTGATGTTCAAGGGGGCGCCTGCCTGGTTCTCCACGGATCTCAATGAAGCGCGATCCAGCAGTTCCAGGGCCGCCGCGCCCGCGTCCCGCAGCGGCACGATGGACGCGCAGGCGGCGTGCAGGTCCGGGAAGATGAGGAACCCCGTCACCTTCACCGGCAGGTCGGGGACAGACTTCAGCACGGCCTCGGCGATGAAGGCCAGCGTGCCTTCGGAACCAATGAGCAGATGGCGGAAGATGTCCACGGGGCGATCAAAGTCCAGGAAGGCATTGAGCGAATAACCGCAGGTGTTCTTCATCCGGTACTTGGCGCGGATGCGTTCCGCCAGGGCGGGATTCGCCAGGAGATCCGCCTTCAGCTTCAGCAGGCCTGCGGCCAGGACCGGTTCTGCCTTGCGGAAACGCTCGTTCGCATCAGACGCGGCGGTGTTGATGACGGTGCCGGTCGGCAGCACGAAGGTCAGGGATTCCAGCGTGTGGTACGCGTTCTGCGAAACGCCGCAGCACATGCCGCTGGAGTTGTTGGAGAGGATGCCGCCCACGGTGCAGGTGGCGATGGAGGCGGGGTCGGGGCCCATCTTGGCGCGGAAGGCGCGAAGCGCGTGGTTCACCTGGGTGCCTTGAACACCGGGCTGAACCCTTACCTTCGCGCCGCCCTCCAACACCTCCATGCCGCGCCAATGCCGGGCCACCTCCACCAGGATGCCGTCCGACACCGATTGGCCGGAAAGGCTGGTGCCCGCGGCGCGAAAGGTCATGGGGACCTTCCGCTCGCGGCTCAGCCGGAAAAGCCCACGCACTTCATCAATGCTGGAAGGAAAGACCACCGCCTTGGGAATGAGCCGGTAGAAGCTGGCGTCCGAAGCGAAGGCGATGAGGTCCACGGGCCGGTCCAGGACGCGATCCGGCCCGACGATATCCGCAAGGGAGTCCCTCAAGGCTGGGGCCATGATCATGGGAAATTGCCGATTGCCGATTGCCGATTGCCGATGTTGGATGCTGCCATCCACCCAGTCTCAATCGAAAATCGAAAATCGAAAATCGAAAATGTCGCCGTGGCGTTGCGGCAATTTGGGATCAAGGGTCTAGGGCGTCTTGGCGGTCGGTGTGGTCAAGACCTCCAGAATCGCGGCGGTTTCACCATCGGGAACTCCGTCGTAGCGCGCTGGTCGGTACTTCATCTGGAAGACCGAAAGGATTCGCTGCGTGGCGGCGTCGAGCTGGCCTGTTTGGGGCGTGGCGAAGCCATGGGCGGCGAGCTTCGTTTGGAACCACGTGATGTCTGGCAAGGCCGCGTCATAGCGGACCCGTTTCGCGGCCACTTCCGAGGCATCAGGCCAGGGGATGATCCCCTCGTCCGCCAGGCGCTTCCACGGGAAGGTTGGACCGGGATCCACCTTGCGCTGGGGCGCGATGTCGCTGTGGCCCAGGATGCGGTCGGGGCGGATCTCGTGACGCGCGACGATCCACTTGACGAGTTCGATGACGGCGTCAATCTGCGCCTTCGGGTACTCGTGGTACACGATGCCGCTGGGTCCCTTGGTGTCGCCTAGGTTCTGGATCTCGATGCCGATGGAGGCGGCGTTGAGCAGCGTCTGGCCCTTCCATGAACTTTCTCCCGCGTGATACGCGCGCCGATCCTCGGGCACGAGCTGGTAGATCCTCACCGGATTGTCCCGCACGAGATAGTGGCTGCTGACATTGTCCTGGGTGAGGATCTTCAAGGAGGATTCCCAGGGCTCTCCGGTGAAATGCAGGATCAGGAACTGGACGCGGCTGTCCTGGCTCTTGGCGCGGTAGGAATGGTCTATGGACGGGCCCCGGGCGCAGCCCACGGCGGCAAGAAGGAGCAGGCAGGCGAGGAATCTTTTCATGGTTCACCCTCGTGGGCAGGTTGGTGGGAGGCGCCGCTCGCGGGGCGCAAAGCGAGGCGCGCGGCGGCATGGTGGCCACGGCAGGAACGCAACGTGAAAGGCGTGCTGGCGGGCAGCGCTTCGCGCATGGAGGCTTCGATGACCGGATGCAAGGTGGCGGCGCGGCCGCTGAGCGCCACGGGACGCGGACCGTAGCGGCCGATCAGGGCGCGGCCAAGGCGGGCCAGCTCCAGGCCCGCGTAGCGCAGGATGCCCATCGCCTCGGCATCGCGCTCCGCGGCGCGCGCCACGGCCAGGGCGAGGCGGCCCACGTCGCCGCGGCTGCCGCCGTAGACGTAGCGCCGCGTGTGCGCCCAGTCCGACCCGCCCACCAACGCAAACAGTTCCTGGGCAAGGGGCGAATCACGCCAGCTTCCAGGCCGCTCATCTTCGGTGCGCCAGACCTGGCGAAGGGCCTCCCGCGCGATCCAGTAGCCGCCTCCGCCGTCATCAATGAGGCCGCCGTATCCCCCCGCCCGGTGGAGGACTCCCTCCTCGTCAACGAACGCGGCGACGGACCCGGTGCCCGCGTAGACCACGTAGCCTTCGCCC
>JAJYMZ010000122.1:0-8465 GCA_021786615.1 Acidobacteriota bacterium | reverse complement strand
GCGGTAGGCGGTCTCGATGTCGCTGCCCACCGTGAGGGCATCCGCGGACAACGCCAGTGGCGCGGCGATGAGATGGGCGAGCTCCGCGCTCGCCTCCCCGAAGCCCGTGAGGCCCGCATGGGCCCGCGCTGGCCGCCCCACCGCCAGGACGGCGCGGGCCAGCTCGTCCAGCACAGCGGCGACGCGGGCACGGCCATTCCCTTGAAGTTCAAGGGCGCTGACTCCCTCCACCTTGCCTTCCGCCACGATGCTTCCCGAGAGATTCGCCAGCGCCCAGCGGGTGCGCGTGCCTCCCGCATCAATGCCGAGTGCTAAAGGGCCATCCTGCTGTGGAAGATCCTGCTGCATTCCGACTCCACGACAATCATTATCCCGGATTTTGCGATTGCATGATCACCACAGGCTTCGGACTACGGGCTTCGCGAGCTATCAGCTATGTGCCATCAGCTATCGGCCATGAGCCATGGGCCATCAGCTTCATGGAGAGGCGGCCGAAGGCCGCGACCTACTAAAGGCGCGCAGGAGGCGCCTCCAGATCAGCTCATGGCTCGTAGCTCATCCCTCGTGCCTCAATCCTCCCGTTCCTTCCTGGGATCGAACGGGATGCCGGCCTTCTTGCAGGCCTGGATGAAGGTTTCCCGGTCGTGGCATTTCCGGTAGGCCTCCATGGGTTCGATGATCTTGTCCTTGATGAGCTTCACGAGCACATCGTTCTGCAGCATCTGGCCGTACTGGCGGCCGGTCTTCATGGCGGCGGGAATCTCGTGGATCTCGTCCTTGCGGATCAGATCCGCGATGTGCGGGTTGTTGAAAATGGTCTCGATGGCCGCCACCTGGCCGCCCCCATTCTTCGTCACTAGGGTCTGGCAGAGCACCGCCTTCAGGGAGCCCGCCAGCCGCGCCCGGATGGAGGACTGATGGTCCGGCCCGAAGACTTCGCTCAGGCGGCTGATGGCATCCAGCGCCGACGTGGCCGAGAGCATCGCCAGCACCAGCCGTCCGGCTCCCGCCGCGTCCAGGGCCAGCTCGACGGTTTCCGCGTCGCGCAATTCACCCACCACCAGGATATCGGGAGCCTGGCGCAGGGCGGCGCGGATGGCCTGCTTCTGGCGCGCGAGATCCCGCCCCACTTCCCGTTGGCGCACCAGCGCGCTGCCTTTGAGAAAGGGGAACTCGATGGCGTCCTCGATGGTCACGATGAAGCCGTGGCGGGATTCATGGGCCATGGCCACCAGGGCCGAGACCGTGGTGGTGCGGCCGCTGCCGCTGGGTCCCGCGATGACCACCAGACCGTGGTTGAACTGCACCAGGCGGCGGACGGGATCGCTCAGCCCCAGGGTGTCCGCGTCCGGCACTTCCTTGGGCATGATGCGCAGGGCCAGGGCCGGGCCCAGGGCATCGTGAAAGAGGGAGACCCGCAGCCGGCAGTGCCGGGTTTCGTCGTTGTAAGCGAATTCGGTGTCCATGCCCCGCTCGAAGGCATCCCAGCTAGCCTGGGGCGTGATGGTCTTGAGCAGATCCGCGAGATCCTTGGCGGGAATGGGCTTGAAGCCTTCCACGGAGCCGATGCGCCCCTGGTGCCGCAGCAGCGGCGATTCACCGGCGTTCAAATAAACGTCCGAGCCACCCAAATCCAGCATCCAGTTGATGAGGCTGTCCATGCCCAGCACCTTGGCCGGGGGCGGACCCTTGGGAATCAGGAAGTCGCCGGAGCTGGCTTCCGTGGGGGCTGGCATTGCGTCTCCGGCCAGGGCTCTTACCCTGCCGGCCACGATGCGCGTTCCCACGGTGCTGCGCTGGAGCAGGAACTGGAAGGGCTCGTTCTCGTAGGTGTAATGGAACCGGATCTGCTCGCCGCGGAGGTAACTGGTGGAATGTTCATCCGGCAGGATTTCCTTGGCCAGGCCGTCCAGCACAGCCCCTACCAGTTCCTGGGTGCTCAAGGTCATGCGATGCCCCCCAGGAAGTTCCATGGTGGGGAGTTGGCCCGGGTCCAGGTGCAACGTGGCCGCGCCTTTGGTGAGCATCTGAGCCAGAAACTTGTCCAGCTTGGCCATGAGGCCTCCTGCAAGTGGATTGGATAATTACGGCCAATCATAAGCCGAAGGGGGAGCGATGGGTAGGGGAGCGGCGGGGGAAGCCCAAGCCACGGGTCAAAAGTCGAAATGTCAACAAGTCAAAAAGTTGAAAAGTTGAAAGTCGAGAGTCGAGGGTCCACCACGCAAAGCCAAACGCCCCTGTTCAGCACCGAGCCGATACGCTAGGAGCCGATGTCCTCCCTCGCGACACTGCCCTTGAGCACCCAGGTCACGGTCCTTCGGGGCCTGGGGCCCGCGCGGGCGGCGGCCTTGCAGGATGCGGGCATCCACACTTTGGGCGACTTGTTGATGCAGCTTCCCTACCGCTATGTGGACCGGGGCTCCATCGTGAAGCTTGGCGATCTGGAACTGCGCAGCTTCAACCCGGATCTGGAAGACCGGGAGATCATCACGGTGCTGGGGGAAATCCACGATGTGCGCCAGAGCCTGACTCGGATCCAGCGCATGGCCTTGACGGAAGTGTTGCTGAACGACGGCACGGGGATGTTGAAGCTCGTCTTTTTCAATCAGCCCTACCTGGGCCGCAGCCTCAAGATCGGCGATCGTCTGCTGGCCTTTGGGCCGCTGTCGCAGGGCCGCGGCGGCCCGGAAATGCGCGGACCCCAAATCGAACTGATGGCGCGCGGCGGAAATGAAAATACCCTAGGTGGATTAGAAGAAATCTGGGTCCGCCGCTTCCTGCCGCTCTACCGCAAGCTGGGTCCCATCAGCAGCCTGGTGCGCAAGAAGCTGGTGGAGGAAGTCCTGCTGCGCGCCCACCCCCCCGAAGAATGGCTGCCTCCGGAGCTTTGCCGGCACCTGCCCGGCACGCTCACCGCGCTGCGGCTGCTGCATCAGCCACCGGATGAAAGCGACGGGCGGCTGCTGAACCTGCGGGAGACGCCCGCCCATGAGCGCCTGGCCATGGAAGAACTATTCGCCTTCGCGCTGGGAGTCGAGTCACGGCGCGCGGGGAGACTGAGCCGGCGCGGCCTGGTGGTGCCCACGTCCCAGAATTTGCGGGAACGCTTGAAATCTTTCCTGCCCTTCCATCTCACTGGCGCGCAGCGCCAAGTCTTCAAGGAAATCGTGGACGATCTCACCTCAGGCCGCGTCATGCATCGCTTGTTGCAGGGTGACGTGGGCAGCGGCAAGACACTGGTGGCTTTCCTCTCCCTGGCCATGGTCGCCGAAACCGGCGGCCAGGGGGCTCTGCTGGCGCCTACGGAAGTCCTGGCCCGCCAGCACGCCCTCACCTTCGAGCGATTGCTGGGGGGCGAGGCCCATCGCATGCAACTTCTACTGGGTCCCATGAAGGCAGCAGAAAAACGCGAGGCCCTGGCGCGCATCGCCAGCGGCGAAGTGCGTTACATCGTGGGCACCCACGCGCTGTTCCAGGAGGCCGTGCGATTCCGCGACCTGCGCCTGGTGGTGGTGGACGAGCAGCACCGGTTCGGCGTGAAGCAGCGCGAGGCCCTGAAACAGAAGGGCGGCGATCCCCACTGGCTGGTGATGAGCGCCACGCCGATTCCCCGCTCCCTGGCGCTTTCGCTGTTCGGCGATCTGGACCAGTCGGTGCTCGATGAACTGCCGCCGGGACGCCAGCCCATCACCACCAAATTGCTGGACACGGATGCCGCCGAGCGCGCCTGGGACCTGATCGAGAAGGAACTCAAGGCAGGGCGCCAGGCATTTGTCGTGAGCCCGGCCATTGACCCCACCGATGAAAGCAAGGTGAGGCTGCGGGATATCCAGGCCATGGAAAGCCTTCTCCGCGCCCGCTTCCCGGGCATGGATCTGGAGGTCGTCCACGGGCGTCTCAAGCCTGACGACATGGCCGCGCGCATGGATCGCTTCGTTCGGGGAGACGCGAAACTCCTGCTCGCCACCACGGTCATCGAGGTGGGCGTGGACGTGCCCAACGCGACGGTGATGGTGGTGGATCACGCCGAACGATTCGGGCTTTCCCAGTTGCATCAGCTCCGGGGCCGAGTGGGGCGCGGTGTGGATCGCAGTTTCTTCGTGATGATCTCCAGCGCCGAAACCGAGCGGCTGCACGTGCTGGTGGAAACCCAGGACGGGTTCAAGATCGCCCAAAAGGATCTGGAGATCCGCGGTCCCGGCGAGTTCTTCGGCACGCGGCAGGCGGGCCTCCCGCAATTCCAGGTGGCGGATCTGGTCAGGGACCGCAGGCTGCTGCAGAGCTGCCGCGAGGCCGCCGCCAAAGCCCTTGCGGAGGGCCTGAGCGAGGCGCAAAAGGAATGGCTCCAGCGGGAACGGGTGAGGCTGAAACTGGCCGAGGTGAGCTGAGACCGCGAAGCTGGTGGCCTGAAGTGATCCATTCCTGGGGAAAAAATCAACCGCGAATAACGCGAACTCACGCGAATCACTCGGCGCGGCCATCCACCGTGACCCAAAGGATCTATTCATCCCTACAACGCGAAGGGACCCATCATGCGCCAGCTTCGTGGATGGAATTCAGGCGGCCCGGCGACGGCCTCGCACTACGTGCGATCCGTGCCAGGCCGCCTGAATTCGCGGGCCTGTGGCCCGCGGGCGCGATGCGCCCCCGCGAAGCGATTCCGAGCCGGAATGAAACGCTGTGGGACTCGGTGTCCTCGGTGCCTTTGTGGTTAGTTTTCCTTGTTGCCTTCCGCGGGCGAAATTCATCGATTGAGTTTGATGGAAATCAGGCCCTATTTTAATTCGCGGATTTTCGCGTCATTCGCGGTTTCAAAATATTTAGCACCTGCCTTGGACAACCAATCTACTTCACGAACACGAACTCCCCCACGTCCACGAGGCGGCTGCTGCCGGTGAGGCGCAGGATCACGGACTTGTTCTCGACCTTGCCGCTGGCGTAGTGCAGGTAGAGTTCCAGGGAGACCGTGGTGGCGCCGATAATGCTCTGCTGCCGGGTGCCGAAGTAGTTGGCGCGCACCTTGTAGATGCCCGGAACGGCGTGTTTCAGCATGAATTCCTCGGGTCCATAACCCTGCGTCACATCGGCGCTGATGCGTCCCCCCAGTTCGGTCCGCGGGTGGCTATAGAAACATTCCTCGCCCCGGGGATCAATGACGTGGAGATCCATGTCGCTGTTGTCCGTGTCCCAGTTCAGCACCACGCGCACGTCCACGGGCAGATTGCGGATGAAGCGGGAATCCATGTTCATGGTGTTGATGGTGGTCTTCGCCGTGGCTAGGAGCGCATTCAGTTCCCCCAGGGCGATGAGATTCACGTCCCTGAAGCGGCCGTCCCAGGGTTTCTTCACCACGTTCCACAGCAGGTCCGCGGCGCGCTGTTCCTGCCCGTCGGCAGCGCAGGCGAGGGCCAGGTCGCGGGTGCTTTGGGGTTCTTCTTCCCTCATTCGCAGCACTTCTTCGGAAGCCCAAACGGACAGGCGGTGCTCGCCGAGTTGTTTCAGCCGGTAGCCCAGGACCCGCAGCAACGTCGCGTCTTCGAGCTTCAACTCCGCGATGTTGGAAAGGATGCGCAGGGCCAGCTCGCCATTGCCGCCCCGGAAGAACAGATCCGACACATCCAGGAAGAAACCCGGCGTGGAGCCGTATTCAGCGCGGAGCTTCAGATAGATGGCGTAGCGGTCAGCCTTGAGCGTGCCTGAAAGCGTCTTCAGGTAGGGCGTGTCGGGATTCCAGGCCTTCAGCGTGATGGTGCCTTTGGCTTCGGGCTCCGCATCGGGCTTATCGCTTTCCTTATCTGATTTTAACTCGTTGACTGAAACACCCGATGACAAGGTGGTTTGATCAACCGTGGACTGGGTCGGCAACACTTCAACCGTGGCCGAGGCAGAAGGCCGCGGCGCTTCGGCGCGGTGGGCCATCTGGCGCGGCGCTTCCGATGGCGAATGTGGGGGAGGCGGTGGTGGAGGTGGCGCACCTACTGCTCCCCCGGCCACGCCACCCGCCACGCCCCGCACATCTTTTATATCCCGCGATTTCTGCGCCAGAGGCAGCGGCTTGAATTTTGTTTCCCACCAGGTCTGCCGTTCCTTGAACTGGCTCAGCAGGGAATCCAGATGCCTTTTCTCGGCTTCCTTATTTCCGCGGTCCTCGTCACGAACGAGGCGGAAATACTCAGCCTGCATGTCCACAGGCGGAACGATGTGGTAGCGCACGTAGTCCGCAAGGGCGTCCAGCACGATCAGCGAGGTGTCGGGCGTGACGATGGAGAATGCCTGGCCCAGCTGAAGGATGGACGCGTGATGCAGCTCGGGTTCAAGCATCAGTTGCTGTAGCTTTTTCTGCGCCCAAAGGCGCGCCACGGGCGCGGCGGTGCTGTCATTTCCGCCCACCGTGACGACGCGGGTGAACCGTTCGTCCTTGCCGTAGCCGAAGTGCAGCGTGATGCGAACGCGGTCCTTCGAGAGCTTGCCCGCGATGCCGAAGGAACCGCGCACCAGCGCGCCCCCGCTGGGATACAGCTCCTGCACGGCGCCGGGCGCATAGGTGGCGCGGAGAAATGAAAGCGCGCGGGTCTTCAAGGCTTCCGCGCCCTGCTGGGCGGTCTCGGCCGAAAGATTCAGGTATTCGCCGCCGGTGGATTCCGCCAGAAAGCGCAGTCGGTCGTGCTGGGCCGTGAGGGCCGTGTTGATGGCCAAAACAGGGCAGTGGGGCAATACGGGAGTTGCTGGGCCGAAAGTGTTGACGCCATCGCTGAAGAGCAGGGCCTCATCGTATTTTGCCCCACTTAAATCCAGAGCGCCGAAGGCCGTTCCGCCATCTAGGGGGGCTTCCTCAATGGCCATCCGTAAAGCTTTCCATCCACCATTCTTCACGGCGAAAATTCGCGGACTTTCGGGCACGTTCCGGAAGATCACCAGTTCCACGGAGCAGGCGCCGATGCGCTGGAAATACCGATCCAGCAGCTCCAGCTCTTTGGCTCTGTCACGGTTGGCGGCCGAAGCCGAAGCGTCCCAGGCGATGAGCAATTTACTTGGCGCGGGCCGTGGTTCCCGGGGCGCGCGGGGCATCAGGCTCAAGTAGAAATACCGCTCATCACCGAAGCGCTGGACGAAGGATCCCGTGGCTTCGGATCTCTTGGGCACCAGCAGGGTGAGCGCGGCATCGGGTTTGAAATGCTCGCGGGTGGCTTCGGCCTTGAAACTGCGCTGCCAGGGTTTGATCTCGAAATCCTGAAGCGGGCTCGAGGCGAACCGGGGCTGCTCGGTCTGTTCGAGCACTTCCACCGAGAGGCTGAAGAGGCCGATGGGCTGATCAAAGCCCATGGGCAGCGTGTAGTTCAGGGCATCGCCATCCTTCCGGGACACGAAGGGCAGTTCCTGTTCGTAGGCGATGACCACGCGCTTGGCGCCCTTCGCCGGGATCGGGTAGATGCGCGCCTTGAAGCTGTTGCCGGCCACCATTTCCAGCAGGCCCGGGTCCACGCCCCGCCGCACGATGTTCTCGAAGACCTGGCGCCCCTTGGCCTTTTCCACCACCACGCCTTCCCGCAGCGCGCCGTTCACGTCCATGGCGAAGCGCGAAACCGTCTGGCCCTGCCCCAGCGGGAACACCAGTTCTCCTTCCAGCAAGCGGTTTTGCGGGTTGTAGACCGTCATGTCCCAGGTGGTGGTGGCCATCGCTCCAACGACCTGCACATCAATTTTCAGGGCCTGGATCTGGGCCGGGGCTTTGCGGCCGTCCTCGCCGGGGATGTAGATGGCGGGCCGTTGGGCCGTGGCCGCCTGCGTGACGCGCGCTTGCTGGGGAGATGGACCGCGCGAGGTTCCAGTCTGGCGGGGAGCGAGCATGGCCAGGGCCAGAAGGCTGGAGGTGAGCAAACCACGCAACAACATGGGGACTCCTTGGGGGATGGCTATTTCTGGATGGTTGGCCAGGCGCGGCCTGGTCCGGTCGGGTGCATGGTGGATTGGACAAGCCTAGTCCCGGGGAAGTTCCCAGGCTGTGCAAATTGCTGAACACGGAACAAACGGAACCACGCGGAAGGCACGGAAAGAAAAGTAAAACATCCCCCGGCAGAGCCGGGGGCTTTTGAATGTGAGCCGCTCAAAGCGGCTTAGCGGGGTCGCTAACGCGGCCCCATCTTTGTTGAGCCACCTTGCGGTGGCCACCTCCTCACCAAGGCAACATCTGCTCCAGTCGTTGGTCCTCCTTTTCTTGGTGTCGGATGTAGTCGCGGACTATTGCTTCATCGCGCCCCATCGTGGACACGAAGAATCCTCGCGCCCAGAAATGCTGCCCAACGAAATTCCGCTTCCGTTCGCCATACACCCTGGCCAAGTGGATCGCGCTCTTACCCTTGATGAATCCGATTACCTGCGACACCGCATACTTCGGTGGAATCGAAATCAACATGTGCACGTGATCTACCATCAAGTGCCCTTCTAAAATCCGGCTCTCCTTCTGC
>JAJYMZ010000184.1 GCA_021786615.1 Acidobacteriota bacterium | reverse complement strand
CTGAAGATCGCCTTGCTGAAGGTGCTGGAGGGCGCGGAGCCCAAGGTACGGAATTTCGTGGCGGAAACCGCGGGCCATGGGCCCATGGATTATGGCCACGACATCGAGGGCGAACTGGCCAAGCTGGCCGCGCACATCCAGCGGGACGAGAATCTCGCTGAAGCCATCAAGCCCCGGTGGCTGTCGCTGCAGCTGCTGGAAGGCAGTGCCGAAGCGATAGAGCTGGTGAGCGGCAGCCATGCGCGGGAAGCCATCATGACGCAATTGGAAGCCAGCCGTTCATTCCTCCATGCGCATTTAGGTGAAGACGCGGCGACTTTGCTGGCGGAACACCGCTACGGGTTTCTCCACGGCCTCATCCAGGAGGTGGCCAGGCTGCCGGAAACACAGGAGATCAGCCCCACGACGAAGCTGGACCGGCTGCTCACCCATCGCTATGTGGGCATCCCGATTTTTCTGGCGGTGATGGTGGCGATCTACACGCTCTCCTTCGTGCTGGGCAAGTACCCCCAGGACTGGATTGACAAGGGGTTCAAGATTCTTTCGGCCTTTCTTTCCGCCAAGCTGCCCGCGGGGGAGCTGACGAGCCTGCTCACGGATGGCATCATCCCTGGGGTTTCGGCGGTGATCGTGTTCCTGCCGGTGATCATGATCCTCATGGGCTGCATCAGCTTCCTGGAAGACACGGGCTACATGGCCCGGGCGGCCTTCATCATGGACCGGGCCATGCACCTGATGGGGTTGCATGGAAAGAGTTTCATTCCGCTGCTCATGGGTTCCGGTTGCAACGTGCCCGCCATCCAGGCCGCGCGCACCATCGAAAGCAAGCAGGACAGGCTCATCACGATCCTGGTGACGCCGCTCATATCCTGCTCGGCGCGGCTGCAGATCTATATTGTCATCGCCGGTACTTTCTTCAAACCCTTCGGCGCCGCGCTGGCCATCATCGCCATGCATTTCCTGGGCTTCGGCCTGGCCATGCTCATCGGCCGCATCCTGCGCAGCACCTTGTTCTCGGGCCCCTCGGCGCCCTTCGTGATGGAGCTGCCGCCCTACCGGATGCCGGTGCTGAAGGCCACCGTCATCCATATGTGGGACAAGGCTAAAGTCTTCCTCACGCGGGCCGGGACCACCATCTTCGCCGGCGCGACGCTGGTGTGGTTCCTGTCGCGGTATCCCGGCATCGCCAATGCCGAGTGGAATCTTGAATACCAGCAGCAGCGCGCCAGTGTGATGGCAATGCAGATTCCCAGCATGCAAAAAGACGATCAGTTGAAGGATCTGGAACTGGCCCGGGAGAGCCGCATCGTGAACCACAGCCTTGCTGCGAAACTGGGCAAGATCGTGGAGCCTTTGATGCGGCCCATCCTCGATCCAGACCACAAGCGGACTGAAGCCTGGAAGGATGTCATCGCGCTCACCGCAGGTTTCGTCGCGAAGGAAATAGTTGTCAGCACCATGGCCGTGATCCACCAGGCCAGCGAACAGCCCAAGACCGGCGAAAAACTCAGCCCGCTGCAGGTCTCATTGCGGGACCATACGGGCCTCACGCCTCTGACCGCCTTGGCGTTCATGATCTTCACGCTGATCTACACCCCCTGTCTCGGCACTGTGGCCATGATTCGCCGCGAGGCCGGAAGCTGGGGCTGGGCGGGCTTTTCGGTGGCCTACGGGCTGGGACTGGGCTGGCTGCTGGCCTGGGGCACGGTGGTGGGCGGCCGTATGATGGGATTCCTATGAACTGGCAATTGCTGATCGTCATGATCCTCGCGGCCCTCGCCGCGCTCTACTTCGGCCGTGGATTCTTCTACGGGCTCATGGGCAAGGGCGGCTGCGAAAGTGGGGGCTGCTCCCATTGCGGCGAAGGCGGATGCACCCTCAGCAAACTCGAAGCCCTGAAGCGAGAGTGGGAAGCCAAGAAGCATGGGTGAGGTTATGAGGTGGTGAGGTACGAGGTATGAGGTATGAGGTTCCTCATAGCTCGTATCTCAAAACCCACAGCCTCACTCTGGCCTGATCTCGCCGGTCTCGATCATGCCCTGGATGGTGCGCTGGATTTCCTCATCACCGATGACGCCATGGCGCTGGAGGATCTTGACGAGCGCAAGGATCAATTGCCGGGTGCCGTAGGAATCTATTCTATTCATGGAGGACGGCGCGGCGACCCGATCATGGACAATCAGGGCCCCGTCATCCGCCGGAGTGATGGAAGGCTGTGTCCCCTTTAGCCCCGGGGCATCCGTGATATCGAAGGTGGGAATGCCGAAGGAATCAAAGGCATTGGTTGGCGCGAATACGCCCATGGGTTCTTCCGCCTGAATATGGCGGGTCTCGGGCACGTCATCGAAAAACGGATCCCGCCCAAAACTGCCGGTGGTGTTTGATTTGTTGGCTTCCCGGGAGGGTGTCACCTGGATGGCGGGCATGTCGAAACTGACCGGCAGGGCGTCCTCGGAATTGAATGTGCGGCTCACTTCGAAGGTGGTTTCGGTTGGAGGCTCGGCCTTCCGGTATTGCTCGGCGATGGCGGCCTTCAACATGCTGTGGGAAGCCACCAGGGGCTCGATGTTCAGGCCCGAAGCAAAGCGGGCGCTGTCTATGGCATTGAGGTCCGATGGATCGGCCATGGCCAGGACGAGGCTTTTCGGTTCCTTGAACTCGATGGGCAGGATGGTGAGCTGTTCCGCCATCCTTTGGGGGATGCGTTTCAGGACTTCCGGGCGGATGTGTTCCAGGGCATGGGCTTCCAGGCGGGGAACACCGGTCTGCTGGGCCAGGAAATCCATCAGCATGTCCTCGCTGATGAAGCCCAGGGAAACCAGGTTCCCGCCCATGCGCCCGCCATGGAAGCGCTGGTGCCTCAGGGTCTCCGCCAGCTGCACGGGGGTGAGTAATCCAGCCTCGACGAGCAATTCACCAAGTTTTTTAGTAGGGGCCGGCACGGGTCAGCTGCCTTTCTTGGGATTAGTGCCACAAGATACCCTCATCCAGGGGGTATGCGCTAGTTCAGGTTGCCTTGATGCCGGAAAAGATATGCCAATGGTCCGCCATTGCTACGTTTTTCGAGGATATTTCGGCCTTCGCCTTCTAGAATTAAAGGTTTGGTCAGGACCGCGATGAAATTCCATATCCAGAACTGGGGATGCCAGAACGGGGCCCCCTCCGTGAGCCGGAGGCGAACGGGAGAACAGTCCAGTGGACTGTTCGATCGGGGGGTAGTCCACTTCATCGGCATCCCCAGGAGCAGAGGGCGAGCATGAAATTCCATATCCAGACCTGGGGATGCCAGATGAACGACCACGACGGCGAAAGGCTGTCGGGGTTGCTCCTCAAGGAAGGCTTCACCCAGGTAGCGACATCGGGCGAAGCTGACCTGGTGCTCCTGAATACCTGTTCCATTCGCGAGAAGGCCGTCCATAAGGTGTTTTCAGTGCTGGGCCGTCTTCGCGAAGAAAAACAGCAGCGGGACCTTCTCATCGGCGTGACCGGATGCCTGGCGCAGCAGGAGCAGGCTGCGCTCTTCAGGCGGGCTCCCCACATTGATTTCGTCCTGGGCACCATGGCCCTGAATCAGCTGCCGCGCTTGGTGGTAGAAGCCAGGGCCGGGAAGAAACGCGTCATGGATACGGGCGAGTATCCCGACAATCATCTTTTCCCGCCCGAGGTCGCCAGGCGCAGAAGCACAGCCAAGGCCCTGGTCACCATCACCGAAGGCTGCAACCACGCTTGCACTTACTGCATTGTTCCCACCACCCGGGGGGTGGAACGCCATCGCCCCTGGCAGGACATCGTGGCCGAGGTCCGGGGTGTGGTGGCGGATGGATATCGCGAAGTGGAATTGCTCGGCCAGAACGTCAATTCCTTCAATGGCGGGTGCAGCTTCGCGGAATTGCTGGAACGGGTCTCGGAAGTGGAAGGCTTGGAATGGCTGCGTTTCACCACCAGCCACCCCATGAATTTCACCAGGGAACTGGCAAACGTCTTGGTGACGAACCCCAAAGTCGCGCCCTTCCTTCATCTCCCGGTGCAAAGCGGTTCCAATGCGGTGCTTCGCAGAATGCTGCGGGAATACACAGTGGAACAGTACTTGGAGCGCTTGGATTACTTGGGTGAGGGTAGAGCGAAACTGGGCCTCAGCACGGATTTCATCGTGGGGTTTCCCGGTGAAACCGATGAAGATTTCGAAGCCACCATGAACTTGCTGGAGACCGTGAAATTCGATTCTTCTTTCAGTTTCGTGTACAGCCCCCGGCCGGGCACGGCGGCGCTGCGGCTCAAGGACGATCTCCCCGCTTCGGTGAAAACCGCCCGGTTGCGGCGGCTCCAGAAAAGGCAATTGGAACTGGCCAATGCAAGCAATCAGCGTTTCGTCGGGCGCAGGGTGAAGGCTCGAATCGAGAGCCATACCGCCGCCAAGGATGGCTTCTGGATGGGACGCACGGGTGACTGGAAAAATGTTCATATCCAGTCCGGTGACGGCCGGACCTTGCCCTTCGGTGAACTAGTGGAGGTGACCATCACCATGGCGAGCCCCCAGTTCTTGGGGGCTGAAATCGCTTAAGCCTTGAACAAACCCCGATGATATTTCCTAGGATTTGGTGATACTTGAGGTGATCAAGCCCCAGGGACACCATGGCAGCCTTCTTCCGCAACTTATGCATCGCGATCTGTCTGCCAGCCATGGCCGTTCCGGCCCCTGTGCCAGCAGATGGAGTGCCCCCTGGCCGAGTGACCTTTCGCGCCTACGATGCGGACCAGGGGCTTTCCAACCTGGCTGTCTGGCAGCTCGTGCAGGACAAGCAGGGGTTCATCTGGGCGGGCACCGAGGCTGGGCTGTTCAGGTATGACGGCACCCGCTTCGAACCCTTCGGGGTGAAAGAGGGCCTGCCATCGAGCGATATCCTGGCGATGTATTCCAATCCAGAAGGAGATCTCTGGGTGGGTACCCGAAGGGGTTTGGCCAAGTGGAAGGGCCTTACCTTTGTTGCGATCACGCCTGACCAAGGACTGCCGGCCGTTCCCATCGAAGGGCTGGCCAATGGCCCTGGCGGTTTTTGGGTGGCCACCAGTGAAGGGCCGTATTTCCAGGACCCGGCCGGGCGGTTCACCAAAGTCCCCGATTGGCCCAAGGGCGAGGCCACCGCAGTCGGCGGCGGACTGAATTCGAAAATCATGTGGGTGGCCAACTGGGACGGAAGATCCCGAGTCCTGGCCTACCTGGGGGGCAGCTGGAAGACCTTCGATGCTCCCCCGGGCTTGGAGAGGGAGAGGATTGATGCCATTGCCGAGGATGGCTCTGGCCACGTCTGGGCCCGCTCCCCCCGCAGTCTGTGGGTCCTGGATCCGGGTGGGTCACTTTTTCGCCAAGCCACCCTTCCTTTTCCAGTGCTCAGCGACCGGGGGTTCCTGATCGCTGGCCGGCATGGGGATTTATGGGCCCCAACACAGAAGGGGTTGGCACACCTGGAAGGAAACTCCTGGTCGTTGCTGGGCGCCAAGGAAGGCTTGCCCACCACCTGGTGCAGGACGGCCCTGGAAGACCGGGAAGGCAACCTGTGGGTGGGATCCGTGGGCATCTTCAGGCTCCTGGGCCGCGGGATCTGGCATGTCTACACCCAGGCGGACGGCCTTCCAAGCGGAGTCATCTGGTGCATCTTCCGGGATCGGGACCGGCACCTTTGGGTCGGGACGGACAATGGGCTCGCGCGGGCCACAGCCACGGGGTGGGAAGTGCTTCCCGGCACCCTGGGGCACGTCATTCGCACTGTGGTCCAGGGGGCGGACGGAGTCCTGTACATGGCTGGAGTCCCCGGAAACGAAGTGCTGAGGTATGACCCAACGCGGCGAGTACTTCAGCGCTTCGAGTTGGGAAAGGGCTCGGCGGCTAAACGCATCTTCAGACTCAAGCTGGACCGGGGTGGGTCCCTCTGGGCCGCCACGGATGGAGCAGGGCTCTTCAAAGCCCCTGCAACCACGGGAAATCTGAAATTCGCAAGCGTGGAGCTTCCCCATGGCACGCCCACGGAATACATCAGTGACATCCATGTGGATGCCGCCGGGCGGATCTGGGCGCCGGGAGAACGGGGTCTTGCCATGCTGGAGAACGGGCAATGGCGGCGCTTCACCTCCGAGGATGGTCTCAAACAGGATCACGCGGCCTACATCAGGTCCACCAAGAGTGGAGATCTTTTGATTTCCTATAACGAGCCTCTCGGTCTGACCGTAGCCCGCTATGAAGGAGGCAAGTTGAAGGTGCTCCGTCAGCTGGATACCAGCACGGGCTTGGTGGAAGACATGGTGTATCTCACTGGGGAGGACGCCAAGGGTGGCATCTGGGTTGGCACCGGAAAAGGCGTGGACCTGGTCAGGCCCGAGGGCATCGAGCATTTTGGCGTCGCTGAAGGACTGGTGGGCGAAGACTGCGACAACATGGCCTTCCTCCCCGAGGACGATGGGGATGTCTGGATCGGCACGAGCACGGGCCTCGCCCGCTTTGACGCGAAGGCATACCATGGCCTTGCTGCGCCACCGCCCACAGTGATGATCTCCCTGAAACTCGGCAACGAGCTGTTCCAGTCCGGAACCAGAGAAGTGCAGGTGCCCTACGGCTCCAACACCTTAGAAGCCCAGTTCGCTTGCTTGAGCTTTTTAAGGGAGCAGGCCGTGCACCAGAGGCTCCGGTTGGTGGGGCTGGAATCTGAGTGGCACCTGACGGATACCCGCGAGGCGCGCTTCCCCAAGTTGCGGCCCGGCCACTACCAGTTGGAAGTCAGCTCCCGCATTGGGCAGGGTGCCTGGGGTCCTGACGCCATTTTCCATTTCGAGGTGCTCCCGGCCTGGTGGCAGACCTGGTGGTTCCGGACCCTCGCCGGGCTTGGCATCGCCGGGATCATCGGCCTGATCGTGCGCTGGCGGATCTATGCGCTCCAGCAGCAGAACCGGTTGCTGGAAGCCCAGGTCATGGCCCGCACGAAGGAACTGAAAGCCGCGAATGAGGCGATGGAATTCGCCAATGATGCCCTCGAGGCGGCGAACGAGGCCCTGCGCAACCAGAGCTTGACGGACCCATTGACGGGTTTGAGGAACCGCCGATTCCTGGGGGAATGCATGCCCGAGGACGTGGCCTTGGTGAACCGTGTCTTCCATGAAGTGAAAGGACCCCGCGAGGAAAGGCTGGCCCTGAACATTGACCTGCTCTTCGTCATGGTGGACCTGGACCACTTCAAGCTGGTGAACGATGAGCACGGGCATGGCGCCGGTGATCTGGTGCTGCAGCAGATGGGCGAGATCATGAAGGAAGCCACCCGCGACACGGATACCGTAGTGCGCTGGGGAGGAGAAGAATTCCTCGTCGTGGCCCGCAATGTTTGCCGCAGGGACTCCACTATCCTGGTGGAACGCATCCGCTCCCAGGTAGCCCAGCATGAATTCGGCATCGGAGAGGGCAAGTCCCTGCACCTCACCTGCTCCTCGGGCTTCGCGCTATATCCCTTCATCCCCGAACAACCCCAGGCCATCGGCTGGGAACGGGTCGTGGACGCGGCGGACCAGTGCTTGTATGCCGCAAAAAAGGCAGGGCGAAACGCATGGGTGGGGCTGTTTCCAGGGGTCGAGGCCGGTGCCGTCCAGATCATGGAGCCGCAATCCATAAACATTCCGGACCTCATTTCCAATGGCGAGCTTCAGGTACAGTCCTCCCTTCCGCTGGATACTCCCTTTGAGTGGGACTTGAAGAACTGATTCAATCGGCGTTATTCCAGATTCACGGCCTGTTCGCGGATCTGATCCAGCGTCCCCTTGGCCTCCATCACCGCGCGGGTCATGGCCAGGCGCTTGCACTTGCTGCCACAAGTGTTCAGCTCGCGGAGCACTTCCTGGCACCAGATGTCCACGGCCTTGCCTTCGAGGCTGCTTTTTGCCAGCCGCTCCCCGAAATCATCCAGGTGGGCTGAAAGCCGCACCAGCTCTTCGCGCACGTCCTGGCGTTCGGCCAATGCGCCGGCTTCGGCGACGACGCGTTCGGCGGGGAGCTGGCCAGTGAGTTGGGCATCCTTCAGCACCTGCGCAAGGCGCTGGCGATACAGTTCCGGCAGCTCCATGGCCTGGGTCTCGGCTTCAGCCTGCAGCACGGCGAGAAGCCGCCGAAGTTCGGCCAGGTTGGATTCGAAAGCAGGACGCAGGCGATCTGCTTCCTTCGCGCGTCCTTCATTCCACGCCTGCAGGAGATCCTTCAGGGCGCTCAGGATGGATCCTTCCATTCGTGCGGCCTGATCCGAGGCCGGTGGCAACCAGGCCCCAGGCAACCTGAAAAAGGCCTCCGGCGTGAGCGGTGGCAGGTGGAGCCATTCCGCGTCCTCCTGCCAGGTCTTGGCGATGGAGCGAAGCAGAGGCCGGTTCAAATGAGCTTCAAGACCCGGCTCATCCTGAATCTCGATGCTGAGATCCAATTTCCCCCGGCCCGCGGATTGACGCAGGGCAGCCCTTATAGCGGTTTCCAGGGGAAAAATGGCCGGAGGCAGCCGCAGGTTCAAGTCAAGCGACTTGCTGTTCACGCTGCGCAAACTGAGCCGCAATTGGCCTTGTTCTAAGGGGCGAACCAGTTCCGCATAGGCAGTCATGGATTTCACGGGAGCACCTCATTTCGATTTTCGATTGGCGATTTTCGATTGACGATTGACGATTGGCGATTGGCGATTGAAAACACAGAACACCTGTCTGAGCTTCAATCGGAAATCGGAAATCGGAAATCGAAACTTTAACCAGACCCCTCGGCTCGCCCTGGCAGGCTCGTTCCATGCACGATTTTCGTACCTCTGACCGGGGGTCAGGGTCCATCATGGAGGAGGGATGCGCCTAGGTGCCCGTTCCCCCTTGGAGGCCTGAATGGCCAAATATCTTTTCGCGGATGATGCGACCGCCGTGCTGCAGGGATGGCAGGCCCCCGGCGCGCTGGATTTGAGCGCCGCGTTTCTTCGGGCCGGAGGCTGGGCCCTGCCACGCACCGAGGCCTTTCCGGACGCTACCCGTCTGAAAGAGCGTTTGCATGAACTGGCCGCCTCGGTGCGAGGCAACGCCAAGCTTGGACTGGACTTGCGGGGCCTTCGGGGGGGCACGGACGGGGTTCTCGCGGCGGCCCGGGAGGCGGGCGTGGCCTTCATGCTGCACACGGCCGAGTTGCCGCCTGCCATGCAATCGCTGCTGGGGATCAATGTCCCGCGCATCGTCGCGGTCTCCAATGAACAGGAAGCCGCCCAGGCTCGCGCCCAGGGCGCATCGGCACTATTGGCGCCGGCGGATAAGGTCCAATCGCTGAATCATCATGGACTTCCGATTCTTGCGATCGCTGAAGATGAAGCCCAGGCCCGTCTGGGGATGGAAGCGGGCGCTTTCGCGCTTCAGCCGCGATCCCCCGCGCTCCTGGATGAGACTTCGATGCCCGAATTCTCATCACGGCTCATGGAAGGCCTGGACGAAAGCGATCAAAAGCTCATGCGGAGAGGCCCTGGCAGCATGCCGCGGCTCCGCATCCGCAACCTGGACCTGTCCTATCCCATCCAGCAGGGCGGCATGGGCGTCGGTGTCTCCTGGGAAGGGCTGGCGGGGGCAGTGGCGCGGGAAGGTTGCGTGGGCTTGGTATCAGCCATCGGTACCGGCTACCACCCTTCTGCTCGCACCGCCCAGCGATTCGGCAGGCCCGATGGAACCGCCTCATTGAATCCGCCCGAGGCCCTTGCCACCATCCTGCGCGCGGCGCTGGAACGCTCCGAGGGCCGAGGCGCCGTGGGCGTCAATATCCTTTGCGCTATCGAGGGCTACGAGGCCACTGTGCGGGCCGCGGTGGCCGCGGGCGCGCAGCTGATCGTCTCCGGCGCGGGGCTGCCCCTGGCGCTCCCGGACTATGTGGGGGATGCGGATGTGGCGCTGGTGCCCATCGTTTCTTCTGCCCGTGCACTAAGCGTCATCTGCAAACAGTGGCAGCGCAAATATGGCCGCTTGCCGGACGCGGTGGTGCTGGAAGGGCCAGAAAGCGGCGGCCACCAGGGATTCAGTCCTGAGCAATGCGTGGACCCAGCATTCACCGTCGAGAACCTGCTGCCTTCGGTGCTGGCGGAGCGCGACAAATGGGGAGATTTTCCGGTGCTGGTGGCGGGTGGCGTGTGGGATCGCGCCGATATCATGCGCTTCCTGGCCCTGGGCGCGTCCGGTGTGCAAATGGGCACGCGCTTCATCGGAACCTTCGAATGCGATGCCCACCCCAATTTCAAGGAAACGATTCTTAATGCCAGGGCTGAGGACATTGTCCTGATGAAGTCGCCGGTGGGGATGCCCGCCCGGGGCGTGCGCACGGCGCTGCAATCCCGCATGGAGGAAGGCACCGCGCCGAAGATCCGCTGCGTCAGCCAGTGCCTCACTCCCTGCGGCCACGGCAAGGGCGCCGCCGAGGTGGGCTACTGCATCGCGGACCGCCTGGCGGATGCCTGGCATGGTGATCGTGAAAGCGGCCTCTTCTTTTCCGGCAGCAACGGCGCGAGGCTCAAGGACATGATGAGCATCCACGATCTCATCGAAGAACTGACCCAGGACCCGGGGCTGCAAGGGCGGTAAGCAAAGACCTCAAATAAATCACAAATTAATAAAATTAACCATAGAGGACAAAAAGAACACAAAAATACCCGCGGTGTTTTTTGGATCTTGAGGATGTTCCCGTGCCGATGCTTCCACCGTCTTTGCCACCTAGTGTCCTGACCGCGATTCCTGCTGCGTACGTTGAAAATGCCGCACAGAAGGAGTCCTTTCTGAAGGCTCTGGAGCAGTGGCGCAAGACCCGCGATGCGAACCTGAGACGCGAAAATGGATGGCTCACCCTGGTGGGCCTGGACTGGCTGTCCGAAGGCGAGAACACCTTTGGATCGGACCCAGCCAATGTAGTCCCGCTCCCCAAAGGGAAGGCCCCTGCCAAGGCTGGTCTCTTTGTCTTGGATCACGGCGCCGTGAAGGTGAAAGTGGCTTCCGGGGGGGGCGTGATCCTGAACGGCAAGCCGGTTTCGGAGCAGGTGCTGAAGAGCGATGCGGAAGGTGATCCGGACATTCTCATCCTCGGCGATCTTTCGTTCTACGTGATCAAGCGCGGCGATCGCTTCGGGATCCGCGTGAAGGATTCCCAAAGTCCCGTCCGGCTCAATTTCAAAGGCATTGCTTCCTATCCTGCGGATCCGGCCTATCAGGTGGTCGCGGATTTCATTCCTTATGTGACGCCCAAGGATGTCAGGATTCCCACGGTGCTGGGCACCGACGACATCATGCAGGCCCCAGGCTATGTGCGCTTCAAATTGCTTGGGAAGGCACTGACGCTGGAGCCGGTGATCGAAGATCCTAAAGCGCCTGAATTGTTCTTTATTTTCCGAGACAAGACCACCGGGAAGACCACTTACCCGGCGGGGCGGTTCCTATACGCGGCCATGCCGAAGGATGGCAAGGTCGTCCTGGATTTCAACCGGTCCTACAACCCGCCTTGCGCTTTCACGCCCTTCGCCACCTGCCCGTTGCCGCCCCCGCAGAACCGGCTCCCCATCGCGGTCAAGGCCGGGGAAAAGACCTATGGGAACCACTGAGCCGCAAGCTCGGGCGTTAGTCAGTGCCGTCAGAAAAGCACTCGCGGAGGTACGCAGAGACCTCAGAGAATGCAGAGGGTTTGTTCGACGATATACTCTCCCCGCGAACCTCTGATTTCTATGCGATCCTCTGCGAATGTTTTTTCTTCACAAGTTTTCTTCACTCTCCGTTACTTGCCGCAACCAGGCCTTCGCCCGCAGCCGCTCGACGCTGATCTCGGCCATGACTTCGATGGGAGCCTTGCCTTCAAGCCCCACCTTGGGCACCACGGCGGAGGAAAAACCCAGGCGGGCGCCTTCCTGCAATCTCAAAGGAAGCTGGGCGATGGGGCGCACTTCGCCGGTGAGTCCCACTTCGCCCATGAAGAGACTTTTGTCGGCCAGCAGGCGGCCCGTGGCGCTGCTGGTCAATGCGGCTAGAACCGCAAGGTCCGCCGCGGGATCCTCGATCTCCAGGCCGCCGGCCACGTTCACGTAGACGTCGCGGTCGTGGAGCTGCACGCCGCCGCGGCGCTCGGCCACGGCGCAGAGCATGGACAGGCGCTGGCCGTCGATGCCGAGGGCCGTGCGGCGGGGGATGCCCAGGCCCGCGGGCGCCACCAGGGCCTGGATCTCCACCACCATGGGCCGCGTGCCGCTGAGGACCACCGTGGCCGCGCAACCGGGCCGGGGCTCGGCGTCCAGG
>JAJYMZ010000029.1 GCA_021786615.1 Acidobacteriota bacterium | reverse complement strand
CGAATACCCCCGCGCCTTCACGGCCTTCCCGTGGATGAGGGAGGCCTGATGATCGCCCCCCTGCTGGCCCTCCTGGATCGGGTGCCCCTCAAGTTCATTCTGCTTTCGCCCCAGTGCCAGCTGCCCACGGGAGTCGCGCTCGCCGCGCCCCGGCGGGCGAAGCTGCTGGACCTGGCCGAGGCCCGGCGCGTGGCGCTCATCGAGCTGGACCCGGAATACGATTATCACTTTGGCCCTGGACTTCCCCCGCGTCCCCTGGCGGCGGAGGATTCCTCAGGTCAAGTGATCTACATCGGCAGCTTGTCCAGGGTTCTTGCTCCGGGACTTCACTCTGCCTACCTCACCGCCCCCGGGCTGCTGGTGGACCGCCTCACGAAGATCCGTCAGCGCATGGATTGGCAGGGGGACCGCGTCCTGGATTGGGCCCTTTCCGAGCTTTTCCTGGACGGGGACTTCGATCGGCATTTAAGGAAGCTCCGCAAGGCCGGTCTTGAGCGGCGGGACGCCCTTGTAGATTCCCTCGGAGAGTTTTGCGGAGATAGCCTAGACGTCCATCCTTCACAGGTGGGGATGGGCCTTTGGGTGAGGGGAAAGGGCCGCCTGGAAGATCCCAATAGATTCGAGTCCTGGATCAAGCTCTGCAGGAATCTGGGGCTGAAACTCCGGCAGGGTTCCGCCTTCGAGCATGAGGGTCGCTCGAAGGCCGCCACGCGGATGGCTTTCACAGCCTTCGAGCCCGAGGAACTGCGGGCCGCCGCCCAGCGGATGGGACAGGCTTTGTCGCGAATCTAACCTCGATGTCATTAAGTTACTGCGGCCACGAAGCTACACAGCGGCGACGTGCAGCAACCCAAACCATCACATTTGGAATGGACCCGGTTCACGACGAATCAATCAGCTCTCTTCTTTGCCTGATGGGCCCACTGGGCCTTCATCGTGCGGGCAGCCAGCAACTGCTTCCTCACAAGGTTGTCGTTGGGGTTTTTCGCCAATACGGTGCCCGCCAAATCTTCTTGCAGCTTCAAGAGCCCGGTTGGGTCTTCCCCGCGCCGGAAACGCGATTTGGCCCACTGCTCCACGGTGTCTAGGGCCAGGGAGGAAAGCAGCACCGAGAACTGCGGAAAGCGGGCCAGGCTCTCCTTCCAAAAGTCCCAAACTGCCTGGAAGGCGACTTCCGCCGGCTGCCCGGTGACTTCCAATTGCTGGGCCCGCTTGAGCAGGAGACCGGCCCGGAGTTGCGCTGCGTAGACGGTTTCTCCTCCGTGGTCGCGGGCGCGGTCCAGCCACTCAAGCCCCAGGCCGACCCAGGGCTCCACCTTCTTCTCCCGGGTCAGGCCAATTTCAGCCAGGGCCGACACGATGTACACGCCGTTCACCGCCAACTCAGGAAGATCGGGGTTCTGCTGCTGGAGTTCCCTGGAAATCTGGAGTCCTTCCTCCCCCAACCGCCGCGCCTCCTCCCAATGCTCTCCCCGCGCGAGGTTCATGACCACGGGATAGCAGGCGAACACCAGATTCTTCCGTGGGCGAAGGCCGTCAGGATCCAAACGCACCGCCTCCCGCATCAGATCGAGGGTCCGCCGTTCATCGGCGGCTGAATCCCCTTTGCGTTCATTCACCACCGACACCGCGTAGGATGCCGCGCCTTGAAGCATGTAGGACTCTGAAGTCGGGCCCTGGAGGATATCCAGCTGGCGGGTGGTTTCCCTGACGGCCCCAAAGTCGGCGGCACCGAGGGGTTTCCCCGCCGCGAAGCGCGTCATGAGGCTCGAGGCCCTGGCCCATCCCAGGCCTTTCCAGAGCCGGGGATCGCTGCGGGCGGATTCGAGACCTTTGAGGAACGCATTCTGGGCTGCTTCCGCCGCCGCGAGGCTCGGCTGCGCGTTGCCCTTGCCATCCTCCTCCCACTGGATTTCAAACCAGGCTTCCCCAAGGAGCTTCAGCGCCGCCGGGTCTCCCGCTCTCTCTGCCTCGGCCTCGCGCGCCGCGGCCACCGCATCCTGCCAATGCCCATCCAGGAAGGCTGTCTGGCCTCGCAGCATGGCGAGGGCATAGGGGTTTTGGGCGGATCGGGAGGCGAGGACGGCTTTGGCGGGTTCCAGCAGTTCTTGGCGAGCCTGGGCCAGCATCTTTTCTTTTCTTGTGGGATCTTGAACGATGTCAGCGCGTTTCCTGGCCTCCTGCCAAAGCTGTCCAAGGGTATCGCCATAAATCAAGGCGGCGTCGGGGCTGCGGAATCCCCTTTCCCAGGCGTGCCGCAGCAGGGGCTTGGCCTTGGCGGGTTCTGACAGGAGCCAGTGCCCAGCGCCCACGGCGTAGGCTCCGGCAGGTTCGCGGATCATGGGCTGGAGCGCGGTCATTTTGTCCCGGATGCGGGCATAGGCGGGACGCAGGTCATGGACTGGCAGCAGGTATTCCATCTTCAGGGAGGTTTCCATGGCCTTGGCCTCGGCTCCCAACTGGGATGCTGCCAGGGCTTGGCGAGAGGATCGCCAAAGGGTGAAGCCGCCGAAGGCGAGGCCCAAGGCCGTCACCAGGCTGGCGGCCAAGGATATGCGGGCGGCGAGAGGGTTGTGCCGGCGCCAGCGGATGAGGCGTTCCAGGACCGTGGAGGGCGCGGCCTGCACGGACTCCCCGTCGAGGTAGCGCTGGAGATCCTCCGCGAAGGCGAGGGCGGTGGCGTAGCGGTCCTGGGGATCCGTGGACATGGCCTTGGCCACGACGCGGGAAAGATCCTTGGGAATGGTGGGAAGCCTGGCTTCCAACTTCGGTGCCGGATGCAGGCGGATGGTCTCCAGAAGCTGGTCGGGCAGCTGCGCTTGGTAGGGTAAGGCGCGGGCCAGCAGCGTGTAGAGGGTCGCGCCCAATCCATACACATCCGCTCTCCGGTCCAGGGTTGGATGTGCTGGATCAAGTTGTTCCGGCGCGGCAAAAGGCGCTGTGCCTGACAGTACCCGCCCGCCCCGATCCCGCAGAGCCACCAGCCCGAAATCCGTCACCAGGGGATGCACCTGTCCCTGATCCCCAACTTCCAGGAGGATGTTCGCGGGCTTCACGTCCAAGTGGACCAGGCCCTTCCGGTGGGCGGCATGGAGGGCCTCCGCCACGTCCCGGATGGTTTCAACCGCCGCATCCTGAAGCATGGGAAAATCTGCCAGGGTGCGTCCCGCCACAAGCTGCAGCGCGATGAACGGACGGCCCTGGATTTCTCCCACCTCGTACACCTTGCAGATGTTGGGATGTTCCACCCGGGCCTGGGCGCGGGCTTCCTCCAGATGCAATTCCGCATCGCCGGCCTTCAGCAGCTTGAGCGCCACCCAGCGCTGCAAACGCTCGTCGAAGGCCCGGAAAACCCGCCCGTGACCGCCGGTTCCTATCAGTGTGAGATCCCGATAGGGACCGATGTTCGTCGGCACAGGACCTAGGTCCGGGACGGGACCAGGCGCCAGTGTCCAGGATTCTGGGCAGGCCGGGAGCCCGCCCGGATCCTGCTGCACCGCTCGCCAGAGCAAGCGGTCCAAATCCTCGGGCTGGAGCAGCCCCTCATCCAGCATCCGCTGCAGGGAACCGCCCCAGGGCGCTTCGGGTGTAGGCGCGTTCATCTCATCGGGACCTGGATGCGTGCGGAGCATTCCCTCGGCCAAGGCCAGGTCGAGGATCCTGCGTTCCAGTTCCGTCCGGGGCATGGGTTGATTGGCTTCCTGGTTCATTGATCACCTGATGGTGCCCTTGTCTGGCTGGAATTCATACCTCGGAAGATGCTGTGGCGAAGACCGAAACACGCCGTCGGGGATAGGCTGGGGGCCATGCGCCCCCATCCGGGTTCTCACGGCCTCGGCTCCGCCGCTTTCCGCCCAGTTCTGGGCGAGGCTCGCCAATCAGTCCGTCGAAGTGGCGGTTCTTCATCCTCCCGAACTGGGCCTCAAAGTTTCGAGAGTGGCCTTGGCGCCATCGCGAAATCCGGCCTCCACGGAATTGGCGGATGCCCTTACCGTGGACTTGTTGCATCAACGTGAACTGGAAGTAGTCGGCAAAGGCGATGTGGACCCGCTGGACCGGGCCCAGGAGATGGCCGCCCGCGGCGCGGTGGATCCGGCGCTGGTGGCCCAGAGGAAGTTCGACGTTCCTGTTGATGTCCTCCTGCGCCGAAGTCAAACCACGACCGCCCTAGCGCGGCGAAAGTCCCTCAAAAAACAGGAGTGTGAGCCATCCGGGATCACCGCGAGTCGCTGGATCTCCACCTTTTTCTTGACTGGCACATGCATAGGGCGTATCAACAAGCAGGAATCCACCCATGCCAATACATTGGAACGCCACCTTCGGCCGCCACGCAGCCACTTTTTAACCCCGATACCAGCCCAATATCCAGGCACCAGTCATCCGAGCCATCAAAATGCGGCTTTTTAAAACCCTATCCACCTGCCTCGCAGCAACTGCGGGGGCCTTTCGATCCGGGTGCACCGCTTGCGGACGTGCGGTCAATTCCGCAGCCACTCGCTCGCTCCTGCTGATCATGCTCGTGGCCTCGCCCGCGTTGGCTCAGATGCCGTACACGAACATGCTCAACGGCAATCGGTACTCCACGATGCAAGGCGCGTACGCGAACTTCATCACCACGCAGCTGGCCCAGCGCGACTCCATTCGGGCGTCGATGCGCGCGTCGCTGGCGAAGGCGCCCCAGGCCGCCCCGCCCGCGGCGCCGGCGTACAAGTTCCAGCTCGGCGCCACTGACTTCAAGCCGGCCGGGCCTCGCGCCGTGCCCGCGCAGCTCTCGGCGGCGGGCAAGACGCCCGACGAGCGCGCCCAGCTCAAGCAGATGCTCGACGCCATCATCCCCGCCATCGAGGCGCAGCCCGGGGTGCGGAAGAACAACCTCTCCAGCGCCCTCACGTTGCTCTTCGCGTCGGCCATTCAGATCCTCGCCGAGCGTGAGTTCAGCGACGCCGAGGCCGAGGGGCTGCAGCGGCTGATGAACGAGGCGATCGCCGAGACGCCCGCGTTCAAGACGATGAGCGCGCAAAAGCGCACCCAGCTCTACGACGCCTGCATGATCACCGGTGGCCTGATGGCCGGCATCGCCTCGAACGCGAAGGAGTCGGGGGACGCCGAGCAGGCGCGGCTCGCAAAAAACATGGCGAAGCAGACGCTCGCGCTCTTCGACCTCAAGTAGCGCAGCGCCGTCCCGCCCAATCGCCAGTGCCCGGGGGCCATGAATCCCGCCCCGGTCTCACATCTCCAGATACGTATGCAGCCTGCGCTGCTCTGTGAGCAATGACTTCAGCGCTTCGGCGGCATCCTTCTGGGCGCTGGTCTTGCGGCGGCTGGTGGGAGCCTGCACGAGCTGCGAGGGCTCGTAGTGGACGCTGCGCAGCATGTGGTCAATGGTGTCGGCCTGGACGATGTGCTGCACTTTGAAGTCCTCGTCCTCATCCACGATGATGTGCGCTTCATTGGGCGCGCCGAAGAGGTTGTGCCGCATCCCCAGGACATCCTGGTAGGCCCCGGTAAGGAAGAATGCGATGTAGTAAGGCTCGCCGGCCCTGGGTTCGTGCAGTGGGATTTCGTCGCGCACATCCTTCAGGTCAATGAACTTCTCCATCTTTCCGTCGCTATCGCAGGTGATGTCGCAGAGCGTGGCGGAAAGGGTGGGCTGCTCCTTCAGGCGATGGATGGGCATAGTGGGGAAGAGCTGCTCGATGGCCCAATGGTCGGGCATGGACTGGAAGATGCTGAAGTTGCCGATGAGCTTGTCCGCCAGGCTCTTGTTGAGGTCCTGGAATTCCTCGGGAATGTATTTCAGGCTCTTGTGGCCCAGGATGCGCGAGAGTTTCCGGCACACTTCCCAGAACAGGATCTCGCCTTTGGCGCGGTCTTCCAGGCCCAGGTAGCCCAGGTTGAATAGGGTCAGCAGCTCGTCCTTTTGCGTGATGGCATCGTGGTACATCTCGCTGAAATTCTTGATGGAGATGTTGTCCCGGGTATAGGCCAGTTCCTTCAGGATCTGGGGCTCCTTGCCCGTGAGCTCCACCTTGTACTTGGTGTGGGTGGTGTCTATGAGCCCGATGATGTCCACCACCACGATCTGATGGTAGGCCACGATGGCGCGGCCGGATTCACTCAGCAGATCCGGCATGGGCACCTGTTCGTGGGTGCAGATGTCCTTCGTGGTGTAGACCACGTCCGCGGCGTATTCCTCGATGGAATAATTCATGGAGGAGCTGAAGGTGGTCTTGGACCCGTCGTAATCCACGCCGAGGCCGCCGCCCACATTGAGATAGCGGATGGGAACGCCCAGCTTCCGCAGTTTCGCGTAGAGGCGGGTGGCCTCCTTCATGGCGGCCTTCACGCTGCGGATGTCGGTGATCTGGGAGCCGATGTGGAAATGCAGTTCCTGGATGCTCTCGAGCATTCCGCGCTTTTCAAGGGTCTCGACGGCTTCGAGGATCTCCCGTGTGGTGAGGCCGAATTTCGCGTGGTCCCCGGCGCTGGATTCCCATTTGCCCTTGCCCATGGCGTTGAGCTTGGCCCGCAGGCCCAGCAGGGGCATGACCTTCAGATCCTTGGCGACCTTCAGGATGAGGGGCAGCTCGGTCATCTTCTCGACGGTGATGAGGCACTTCCGCCCGGCTTTTTGCGCCAGCAGCGCCATGCGGATGAAGCTCTCGTCCTTGTAGCCGTTGCAGAGCACCATGGCGTCCGGATGCAATTCCATGGACAGCGCGATCATCAGCTCGGGCTTGGAGCCCGCCTCCAGGCCGTAGTGGTACTTGGCGCCGGCCCGGACGATCTCCTCGACCACTTCCTTCATCTGGTTGGTCTTCACCGGATACACGCCCTGGTAGGAGCCGTCGTAATCGAATTCCTTGATGGCCTTGCGGAAGGCCTCGTGCAACTCGATGACGCGGTCCGCCAGGATCTGGGGGAAGCGCAGGATCAGTGGCGTGCGGACGCCCTTCTTGCCGAGGTGCTGGACGATCTCGTAGACATCCGCCACCAGGTTCTCATCCTGGGTGGGCGCCACTTCCAGGTGCCCCTTGCTATTGATGGCGAAGTAATCGTTGCCCCATTCCTTCACGCCGTACAACGTCGCGGCATCCTGGATCGTCCAGTGCTTCATGGGCATCTATGGGGCCTCCCGTGGAAATAGGGCGTAAAGCCCTTTATAGGGGAAAAGGGGCGGGCATACCAAGAAAAGTTGAGCCATTGACGATTTCCGATTGGCGATTGGCGATTCAGGCACCCACCATCGAATGGGCTCCAATCGAAAATCGTCAATCGAAAATCGAAAATTGTTTCGGAATGAAGGAGACCTGGAGCTTAGGGGCCGTGTCAAAATAACCTGTGCAGTTCAGGTTATTTTGCTACGGCCCCTTATGTCGGGGCGCCATCGAATAAACCAGATTATTTTGCAGCAACGACCTAGGCTGACTCAGTCATCCTGCCTTCCAGGATCAGCTCCACATTGCGTCTCCAATGGCGATCCCGGACCCGTCTCAGGGCCGTGCGGCGAGTCCGGGATCGCCATTGGGAAGGTCCCAGCCGAAGATTGGCCGCCGGTTCTGCGTGAAGGCGATTTGGCCGTCCCCACAGCTGTGCGTCACCAAAAACCGGCTTGGCATTCCAGGGGCAGACTTCCTGGCAGAGGTCGCAGCCCGCGGCCCACCCGCTCTGGGTGATGGCCGCGGCCACGTCCGCGGGAGGCTCCACTTCGGTCTCGATGGTGTACGTCGTCATGCAGCGGTTTGGATCCAGCTGAAAGGGCGAGATGGCCTGGCTCGGGCAAGAATCGATGCAAGCGGTGCAGGCGCCGCAATGCTCCGTGGTGAATGGCTGGTCCGGCGGCAGTTCGGCGCTCAGCAGCAGCACCGCCAGGAACCCCCAGGAGCCCTCCTTGCCCATGATCAGCAGCGTGTGCTTGCCCTGCCAGCCAAGTCCGGCACGCGCGGCCATCTGCCGCTCCATCAAAGGCGCCGTGTCCACGCACACGCGACCTTGCAATTCGGGGCGTTTTTCCTGGGCTTGGCTGAGCAGTTTCTGCAAACGAGGTTTCAGAAGGATGTGGTAGTCCGTGCCCCATAGATAGCGGCTGAGCTTCAGGCTGCCGGGCGCGCGACCCGGAACCGCATCGGGCCGCGCATAGGGGAAGAAGCCCACCAGCGCAGTTCTAGCGCCCCCCATGACCCGCTGCGGGTCCAGCAATGCTTCCGCATCCAGGTAGGGCAGGTGGTCAGCGCCGCCTTCGGCAAACCAAGCGCGGAGATGTTCCTTTTCCGCCTCGAAGGGCTCACAGGACGCGAAGCCCACCCGGGAAAAGCCCAGCACCAAGGCTTCGGCGCGCAGCCACTCCTTGAAGGCGAGATCATCCATGGGGATAAGGATAGGCGCAAGGTCGCAGGCTCGATCAGATGGGCCGAAAAAGAAAAATCACTAAAAGGGGGTTGACGAGCAGCAAGAATGATTTACTGTATTAGAACACTGATACACTAATTCACCCTGACAGGCGCCACCATGCGGGAAACCCTCCGAGTTGATCCCAAGGATTCCAGCCCCATCTGGCGGCAGATTGAAGAGGGCATCCGCCGGCTGGTGCTGTCTCGGGCCCTGCCCGCAGGTGAAGCGGTGCCTTCGGTGCGGGATCTCGCAAGGGATCTCCGTGTCAATCCAGCCACCGTGGCGAAGGCCTATCAGCGCTTGGTGGATGAAGGCATTCTCACCACCCGGCGGGGCGAAGGCACCTTTGTATCCGAGTCCGTGCCCACACGCCGGTCCCGCGACCGGAAGCCGATGCTGCTGGAGGCCGCCATGCGCTTCGTGTCCTTTTCACTGAGCAGTGGAGCCAGCTTGGAAGAGGCAGAAGAAGCGCTGGGAAGAGCCTGGAAGCAGCTGGATGGAAGGGCGAAGGAGGAGTCCAAATGACGAACATGTTGCCTATCCAGGTCCAGAATCTTGGCGTGATTTACGGCCGGAATCGCGTACTGCGTGATGTCTCGATCACTTTGGAACCAGGGCAGGTCTATGCTCTCCTCGGGCGGAACGGGTCCGGGAAAACGTCCCTTGTGCGGTGCCTGCTGGGATGGCAGCGGCCCTCAGAAGGCCGTGTGCGAATGTTTGGTGAAAAGGCCTGGGCCTCCCGCCACCGCGCCATGGAAAAGGTCGGCGTCGTTCAGGAATCGCCCAGTATCCCCGGCGGAATGCGGGTAAGCCAAGTTCTCCAATTCTGCTCACGTCTGTCCTCCACCTGGGATGCTGCAAGCGTCGCGCGGCGCATCGAGCGGGCCGGCATCTCCCACAATTCAATGGCCGCCTTTCTCTCGAAGGGCCAAAAGGCGCAGCTCGCCCTGGCCCTTGCCCTTGGCAAGGGCCCGGAGCTACTCATTCTGGATGATCCGACCCTGGGCCTCGATGCCGTCGCGAGGCGAGCATTTTTTGAAATCCTGGTGACTGAGCTGGCAGATCGTGGGGTCTCCGTATTCCTCACGACCCATGATCTCTCTGGCGTCGAAGGCATCGCAGATCGCGTCGGCATATTGAATGGCGGGCGCCTGCTTCTTAACGAATCCATGGAGAGCCTTAAGGCCAGCATTCGCCGCCTGAGCTGGCGATCCAGCCTTGAGATGGGGTCGTCCTTGAACGGCCTCCAGGTGCTCCGCAGCACCCACCATCCATGGGGTGAAGAGGCCCTGGTCGCGGGCCTCGACGAAGCAACAATCCTGCGGCTTAGGCAAACGGGGGCAGAGGCTGAAGCCCTGGACCTCGAGGGCCTTTTCATCGCCATGGTGGATGAGCGGAAAGAGGTGCGGGCATGAAAATCCTGGTCATCGCATCGGCCGAGTGGCTGAACAAGAAACTCCTTTTTCTCACGATCCCGCTGGTGTGGCTGACCATCTTGATCGCACCCATGCTCGGAGGCCAGAGCGCCGAGTCGGCCCGCGACACGTGGCTGCTCATCGCCGTGGGCAGCGCGTTTCCTTTGACGGCGCTGCTGGGCTTGATCTTCGGGGCAGGCATGTTCGGGCCGGACATAGAGGAGGGCCGCCTGGAGTTCTACCTGGCTCAGCCCATCCGGCCTGCGACCCTGTTTATGGGCAAGCTCCTGGGCACCATTCTTCTCGTCTTTACCGTCGGACTTCTCGCGATGCTTCCCGCGCTGGCGCTCCACCTGGGAAAGGGGAACGCATGGATGGCGATCCTTCCCTTGGCCGCTGTGGCCATCGCGGCTCCGTTGGCCGGGCATGCCCTCTCCATCGCGTTAAGGGCGCGCACATTATGGCTATTGCTGGATCTCATGGGCATTGGAGCAGTTGTTTCGGCCTTCCTTTGGTTTCTACGTTGGATGTGGGTGTTGAGCGCCCTACAGACGGTCGCCATCGTCCTGGCCGGTCTCTCCATCGTGGGATTGGTTGTGCTGGCTGTCGCCGGCTGTCTGCAGGTTTCCAAGGGACGCACCGACTTAAAGCTCGGGCACCGATGGCTCTCCAGCGTATGGGCGATTTTTCCAGTAATGGTGATAGCCACCCTGATGATCACCCAGCATCGAACTTTAAATGTCGAAGCGGCGTCCATCCAGTCGGTGTGGGCTGTCACGGCACTTGCAAACGGGCCCTGGGCTGAGGTGATCACAGGGGCAAAGGGGCATGGCGCCCATCTGCTGATCAATACGGAAACTGGACGGGGCATCCGCTTGGGCGAAGGTCCGATCGCCACTTCCCTGAATGGAAAGCGCGCTGTTTGGCTACAAGCGCCGGCGCCGGGCCAATCCACGAAATCCTGCGAGGCCTGGGTCCTTGACCTGGAGGCTAAGGATTACCGCCTGCGTCCTACTGGAATCCAAGTCGGGCAGCTCAATGGTTCCATGGTCATGGATGCTGAGGGGAAACGTATTGCGATGCTTGAGGAGCACTCCCTTTTGGTCTACGACGTCGGTACAGGAGTCCTGCTCGCCCGTTGGGCGAGAGATGCGGGCAGCGACTTTTACACGCAATTAGTATTCCTCGATGCCGATCATCTTCGTAGTTATGGGCATTCCAGGCGGGACAATGGGAAGTCCGTGCACATCTACGACCTGGATATTTTGAGTGGGCGGCAGGCGCAAGTCGGAATCCTGCAGCAAGGGCGAATCCTGGACCGGGAACCGCATGCGGATTCACTCCTGGT
The DNA here is from genome assembly GCA_021786615.1 of Acidobacteriota bacterium. Taxonomy (GTDB): domain Bacteria; phylum Acidobacteriota; class Holophagae; order Holophagales; family Holophagaceae; genus JANXPB01. The sequence goes on along the minus strand of JAJYMZ010000029.1, from coordinate 1,338 downwards.
GCGCAAAGGCCCCGGGGGCTCCGAGGGGCTCGATCTAGTGAATGCGAAATCCGGCGCCCTGATCAAATCGCTGGTGCCTGACGGCGAAGCCTGGGCATTGGATGCGGCTTTCCTGCGGGATGGGTCCATCATCCTCGCCAGCATCGGCCCTAAGGGTCTACGCGCCCATCATCTCGCATCAAACGGTGAATCGCTGAGCATCATGCAAATTTCTGGAGTGCTGCCCACCTCGAAGGCCCAGTCGGGATACCCCTGGATCGGAGAAGAAGTCGCGCCGGGGAAAGTTCAGTTTGGCTTCCATTCAACCACTGAGAAGGGTCCTAATCAGATGCTGGAAATGGACCTTGCGAGCGGCGCCTGTCATTCAATGCCCCCACAGGTGGAACGATGGGATTTCAATCTTGCGAGGCGGAAGCTCATGGGCCCCAGCGGAGCCGGGAGTCTCTCTGGGCGGTTGAGGATTTCGGGCGATCACGCATTGGAGATCATGGAATCCGGTGGGCAAATGCGAAGGCTCACAGCCGCCTCCATCAGTACTCCCTGAAGACCGCGGCTCGCCTTCTAGTGGAGCTGGCTGCGTTTCAGGGGTAGCCTGAAGGTTGAATGAACCTCCCCAACTACATCACTTTCGCCCGCATCCTGATGGACGGGGCCCCGTCCGCGAAGGCAAGCCGCAGGCGCAGGCTGAGCGGGAGGACAGGACTAAATGTCCTGTCCGATCCGGGGGTTGTCCGCGGGGCCCCGTCCGCGAAGGCAAGCCGCAGGCGCAGGCTGAGCGGGAGGACAGGACTAGATGTCCTGTCCGATCCGGGGGTTGTCGGCGGAGCCGCGGTAGGACCAGCATGAACCTCCCCAACTACATCACCTTCGCCCGCATCCTGATGGTCCCGATTCTCGTCGTGGTCCTCATGACGCGCGTGCAGAATCATTTGATCATCGGCGTCATGCTGTTCTGGATCGCCTCGCTCACGGATTGGCTGGACGGCTACCTGGCGCGGCGCTGGAACGAAGTCACGGTGCTGGGCAAGCTCCTGGATCCGCTGGCGGACAAGCTGCTGGTGGCGGGCGCGCTCATGAGCCTGGTGGAATTGAATCTGGCGCCCGCCTGGATGGCCTTCATCATTTTGGCGAGAGAATTCGCCATCACGGGCCTGCGGGGCATCGCGTCCGAAGAAGGCGTCACCATCCAGGCGGGCACCGTGGGCAAATGGAAGCTGGGCGCCCAGGTGGCGGCCATTTCCTGCCTGATGCTCGGACCGAAGCTGGATCCATTTCTGTTCGCGCTGACCAAGCGCGAGATCTTCAAGTTCTTCATTCAGCTGAACCGGCCCTACGCCT
>JAJYMZ010000015.1 GCA_021786615.1 Acidobacteriota bacterium | reverse complement strand
TTTTTCATCCGGTAGCGCGGTGAGGTATTCCCGCACCAACAACTTGTTGGGCAGCGAATCGGTGGCGTAGCGCACCAGCGCCTCGCTTTTCCCGGAGCACAGGATGACGCCCACGGGCGGGTTCTCGCCGGGCTGCACCCAGTGTTCACGGGCGTAGTTCAGGTAGACGTGCATCTGCCCGGCATCGGCATGGGTGAAGCGGCCCAGCTTCAAATCGAAGATGACGAGGCAGCGCAGGCCGCGGTGGAAGAAGAGCAGGTCCACGCGATACCACTCATCGTCAATGCGCAGCCGCCGCTGGCGGCCCACGAAGGCGAAGTCGTTGCCCAGTTCGAGCAGGAAGGTTTCGAGGTGGCGGATGAGGGCATCCTCGAGGTCGCTCTCGGAGTATTCATCGCGCAGACCCAGAAATTCGAGAACAAGCGGATGACGGATTTCTTCGTCCGCACTAACGGCGTCGCCCGGTTGTGGCTTCGCGCCCTCGGTGAGCATGTTGGCTTTGTTGCGCGAAAGCGCGGTGCGTTCGTAGAACTGGCTGTCCATCTGCCGCCGGAGCTGGCGCACCGACCACCCGCCGCGCAAGGCCTCGGCCTGGTAGAACGTGAAAGCCTCTGGCGAGCGGCTGCGGCTGATCAGTAGGACGTAATGGGACCAGGGCAGCGGGAAAGCGCCCGCCAGACCGTCCAGGGACAAAGGGAGAGTAGATTGTGCAGACACCGTCTGCACTTTTTGCACCATCTGCGCCTTGGGAGCGTCTGGCATTCCAGCATCCGAAAGTGCAGACGCTGTCCGCACTTTCAGCGAGGCGGTCCGCCCTGGCGCCTTTGGGATGGGCCGGGGACAGGCAAGGTAGAACGCGCGCATGAGGAATACGTTGCGGCGGCCGAATCCACGGCCGAAGCGGGCGCTAAGATCCTGGGCGAGGCGCTCGATGACTGCCTCGCCATATTTGGCCCGATCAAGTCCACCCTGCTCATGCTCCACAATGCGCCGACCGACTTCCCAATAGGTGGCGGTCATGAAGGCATTGACCGCGCGCACGCTAGCGCGTCGAGCCGTTTCAAGCAGTCCACTGACGCTGCCGAGCAACTCGGAGTAGTCGCCCGGAGTGACGGGTGCGGAGGCTTGCCGTTTTGTGACGTTCTTCTTGGTCATGCCGCCAGCACCTCATTCAGTTCATCCAGGAGCTTAGGCAGTTGGTCACCGAAGACTTGATGCGCCTTGCCCAGGCCGCCGCGCTGGTTGAAGGGTGAGAGTTCCAAATCATCCGGCTCGATGCTCAGGCTGGTGGCGATATGGTCGCGGATAAGGCCGAGCCAGGCGAGTTGCTCGGTCGTGAAAGTCGTGCCGGACTTGGCCTTGGCCCCGAGCCATTCATTGAACCGCTCGGAAACCGAATCGGCGAAGGGTGCGAGCAAAGGTTGTTGTTCCAGAGCAAATCGGACGAGGGCGACAAGGTCCGCAAAGCGTCCGACCTGGGAGCGGCCTTTTACCTTTCCGGGCGCGGCGACGGCGAAGGCGTCCCAGAGGCGGTCTTCGGTCCAAGCGGCATGGTTGTCTCGGAGTTTCTGCTCCAGGTCCTTGAGCATCGGCTCGGTGAGGCGCTGCTTGTAGGGGCGGCTGTAGAGGATTTGCAGGGCCGTGATCTCGGCTTTGTGCAGCTCAATGTACTCCTGGAAGGATCTCAAGAGCGCGGCAGCCTTCTCTTTCGCGGCGGCATCGAATCCCTGGTCGAGCACCGTGTCCACGGTGACGGTGTCAATGGTCTGCTCCGCATCCTTCTTGGCCTTGACCAACGCCTCGCGAAGGGCGGGAAGGTCGAAGGGGGCACAGGCTGCGTCGGCCAGCAAGGTGGAAGCGGCGTCCCGCCGCTTATTTTCCCACTCGCGATGATTGCGGATGTAATCCTCGAACTTCTGCAGCGAAGCAGGAGACCGGACAATATGATCAAACGACTCCTTCTGCCAGACCGGGCGTTGGAAGGTAACGGGTGGATAGTGATCGGCAGACTGCTGGCTTACTGCCTCGGTGCGGCGTTCCTGAAGTTTGTCCCACCATTCTTGTAAGCGGCGGGACGCCGCTTCTACTTTGATAATCTGCTTGGCCGTGAAGCTCTTCCACGAGTGCAAGATATCGCTGAGATCGTGTCCGGTGAAAGGAGTCACCAGCACATGGACGTGATTCGAGGCGACGACAAACTCGCCAAGGGTATAGCGCTGGCCGTCGAAATGACGGAGCGAACTGGCAACCATCGCCTTGCATTCGTCAAGGCCGAGAACACATGAGCCCGAGCCCTGGTCCAGCCAATCTTCGATCACCGCTGAGAAGCGCGTGTGGTATTCCTTTTCGTCTTCTTCGGTCAACGTCTTGGGATGTGTAGCAAGCCAGTGGTCACGCTCCTGCATCCATTGCTGAATCTTTTCTTGGGGTAGGGAGTCCCCCAGCCTGAAAGTCACGAAGTAGGTGGCATGGTCCTGCTTCCAGTGGGGGAGATTGGCTTGGGTCGTGGTGAGTGGCGAGCTTGAATCGAAGAAGGAGGCCCGTTCGGCAGCCCAGGTGGTTTCTTGCTCAAAGATCAAGCGGCGGGACGCCGCTTCCACTTCATCAGGGTCGAGGGCCCGCAGCAGCGTGGCGGAAAGGTCGGAGAGCGAGTGGCCGCCAGAGAGTTCAGTGAACGTTTTTCCCTGCTCCCGTGTGATCTGGCGATCGAGGCGCGCAAGGCGTCCCGCCAGCGTGGTGAGGGTGTCTTCGTCCCGCTTGCCCAGGGCCACGCCCAGCAGCAGGGTGTCGAAGGGAACGGTGCGCTGGCGTTCCAGGGGGCGGGAATCGGTCTTGTCGCTTTCGCAGACACCCACGGCATCCACGATGATGAAGTGGGTCTTGGCGCGGGCGTCGGCGCCGCTCACGGCCTGAAGATCGGTGGGCGTGAGCACGCGGGTGCCCCGGCCCTTCATCTGCTCGAAGTAGGTGCGGCTGCGGGTGTCCCGCAGGAACAGCAAGCATTCCAGGGGCTTGATGTCCGTGCCCGTGGCGATCATGTCCACGGTGACGGCGATGCGGAGCTGGGGCGAAGTGCGGAATTCCTGGATGAGGGTTTCGGACTTTTCGTAGCGCTTGGTCTCGGGGTTGTAGGTCTTGTAGGTGATCTTCTTGGCGAAGTCATTGCCCTTGCCGAAGACCTCGCGGACGAGGCGCACGGTATCTTCCGCGTGGGAGTCGTCCTTGCAGAAGATGAGTGTCTTGGGGACGAGCACCCGGCCTGGAAATAGTTCGGTCGCCAGGGCTTCCTTGAAAGCCTGGAGGACCGTGCGGATCTGGGAGGGCACCACCACAGAGCGGTCCAGGTCCCGGGCGTCGTAAGCCAGGTCCTCGTCCAACCGCTCCCACCGAACGGCGCGGGTCTCCTTGCTGCGGCGATCCACGTAGAAGCCTTTTTCAACCTTGCCGCCCTGCTCGGTGACTTCGGTTTTGATTCGGTAGACCTCGTAACCCACGTTGACGCCATCGGCGACGGCGCGCTCGTGGTTGTACTCCATCACCAGATTCTGATTGAAGAAGCCGATGGTTTGCTTGGACGGCGTGGCCGTGAGGCCGATGAGGTGGGCATCGAAGTATTCGAGCACCTGCCGCCACAGGCCGTAAATGGAGCGGTGGCACTCGTCCGTGACGATGAAGTCGAAGGTTTCGATGGGCACGCGATCGGTATAAGTCACATCCTTCGTGCGCTCATCGGCGGTGGCGATCTCGTAGCCGGAGACCTCGTCCAGGTCTTCGTCCAGCTCCTCGCCGCGCAGCATGGCGTAGAGGCGCTGGATGGTGCAGATTGTGACGCGGGCCACGGAATCTAGATTGTTTGAGGTGAGGTGCTGGACGTTGTAGACCTCGGTGAATTTGCGGCCCGTATCAGGTGCGACGAACTGCTGAAATTCCGCCATGGCCTGGCGGCCAAGGTTGGCGCGGTCCACGAGGAAAAGAACGCGCTTCGCCCCGGCGTACTTGATGAGCCGGTAGGTGAAGCTGCACGCGGTGTAGGTCTTGCCCGCGCCCGTGGCCATCTGAATGAGGGAGCGGGCATGGTCGGCGGCGAAGGATGCTTCCAGATTCGTGATGCCTTCGATCTGGCAATTGCGCAGGTTTTGGGCTGGGAGTGGATGGGCGGTGGGCAAGGCCGCCAGCCGAGCGCGGAGGGTGTCGGGTTCCGCGAGCCAGGCCGCCAGGGTTTCCGGGCGATGGAAAGAGAACACGCGCCGGGAGCGGGGCTCGGGATCACGCTCGTCCCGGAAGAAGGTTTCAATGCCTGTGGATTCGTAAAGGAAGGGGAGCGATTCGCGGGAGATGGACTGGATGAAATCCGGCAGGTTCGCCGCGTAATGGCCGGTTTATCCGGCAACGCCCGACAGGAGCGTGCCTACCTTTTTGGCCTCGACTACGCCGACGGCATTGCGGTCCACCAGCAACAGGTAGTCGCAGGTGCCAGATTTGAGCGGCGCTTCACGCAACGCGATGCCCCGTCCAACCGAAGGATTGAACTGCTTGTAATCCTGAACGGCCCAGCCCGACGCGATGAGCTGAGCATCGATCTGCTGGCGGGCGCGTTGCTCGGGGGCAAGTTCAGGCATGGGTCTCGGGGTTCAGGCTAGGTGTTATAGATAGTTCCACTTTCGCACTTCTTCATTCCCACGGGATGCATGAATTAGAAATCCTCACTCCCACAACCAGGCGGCGCCCCGCACGCCGCTGGAATCCCCGTGGCGGTTGGGAAGCAGGCGGGTGCGGACGGCATCGGAAAAGACATGCGGAAGCCAAAGGCGGGGCACATTTTCATAGAGCCGCTGGATGAGGGAGAGCCCGCCGCCCAGGACGATCACGTCCGGGTCCAGCACGTTCACGACGGAAGCAAGGCTTCGCGCGAGCCTCGCTTCATAGCGCTCCAGGGACCCGGCGCACGGAGGGTCGCCGCTTTCCGCGCCCCGGGCGATGGCTTCAGCCGAAAGCGTCTGTCCAGTCCTGGCGAAGTGGTCCCGGGAGAGGCCCGGACCCGATAGATAAGTCTCCACGCATCCGCTGCGGCCGCAGTAGCAGATGGGCAGCGGAAGGTCCTCGGGCCCGGCGGATGGAAGGGGATTGTGTCCCCATTCTCCGGCGATGGCATTGGCTCCCGCCAGCAAGCGCCCATGCACCACGAGGCCACCCCCCACACCGGTGCCGAGGATGACGCCAAAGACCACTTCCGCTCCGGCGCCGGCTCCATCCCTCGCCTCGGAAACCGTGAAGCAGTTGGCATCATTGGCGAGGCGCACTTCCCGTTCCAGAACAGCCTCGACATCCTGCTTGAAGGGTTGGCCGTTGAGACAGGTGGAATTGGCATTGCGGACCAGGCCTGAAACCGGGGACAGCGAACCGGGCGTACCGATGCCCACCGTGGCCCGCTCACCCAGGGTCCCCTCGGCCTCCAGCACCAGGTCGCGGAGGGCGATCAGCGTGGCCCTGTAATCCTGCCGGGGCGTGGGCACACGCCTCCGGAAACATTCTTTGTCCTCCGCATTGAACGCGGCCAGTTCGATCTTGGAGCCGCCCAGATCAATGCCGATTCGAAAAGCAGATTCAAGCATTCAGACCCCTTGGCTGAGTATAGGAAGAACGGTCTTCAATTTGGGGCACTCCGAGTCAGGTCGAGGGTGCTGCCTTGCTTTGATGGCCGAAAGGCAGATACTCGGCCTATGCTCAAAAATTTTCCAGGTTTGATGGTCGTCTGGTGTGTGCTGCTGCTCACGGGCTGTCTGGATTACGGGCGGCAGACCCTCACCTACCGCTACGACGGGAAGCGCGACACGCTCCGCATCTTCCAGGTCTACCAGGGCATTTTCGGCGATGACCAGCCGGTGGGGCTTTCCGCCAAGGAGCTGGACCAGCTGCAATCGGTCCTGTGCGGGCAGCGCACGTTCTTCTTCGCGAATTGGATCCTGGAATATGATGGCGCCGAGATCCGCAAAGCCCTGGAAGATGCGGCCAAGCCAGATGCGAAATCGGACGCGGCCACCCATGAGCGTCAGCAGAAGTTCTTGAAACTGCTCCTGGACAACGTGCGCGTGGAAAACGGGGCCTTCTACCTGGATGAGCAGGGCAGGTTGTGCGGCCTCCAGTGCGTGACGGTGACGCAGTTCTCAAGCCTTGTGGCGGCGGCCAACACAGGCATTCGGGATCTCTTGAAGCTCGAAGCCAGCCGGGAGAAAGTGCCCGCCGAGGAGCGGGATCTCTTCCTCCGGTCCGCCGGACAACCGCAGCCTTTCGTCATCATGGAAGGAAACCAGCTCCGGCTGCGCATCCCCATGACCCAGGCGTCTTTCGAAAAATCCTTCGGCACGAAAACCGGTTTCTCCAGACAACTCGATGAGTTCAAACAACAGGGTGGAAAGGCCGCTTTCGCGGACAACCAGATGAAATGGAGCATCGGCGCGCCAACAGACACGGTGACCACCCTCACCTTGCCCGTCTCGGAAAAGCCCTACGTGGCCAATGCCTTGGACGCCGTGAAAAGCCGCGCGGTGGTTCACAAACAAATGGACATCGCCGCCGCGGCCAAAGCGTTCATCTGGGCCACGGACAAGTAGGGAATCCAGCGGTTCTACTTGCGAACATCCATCATCTGCAGGGGCCGGGGCTGGGTCATGGCTTCCAGGCTCAGGGCCTCGTCGAGTTCAGCGATGTTGAGGTAGCCCTTTTCCAGGATGATCTCCCGCACGGAAGCTCCGGTTTCCAGGGCGATCTTGGCCACTTCGGTGGCGCGCTTGTAGCCGATGGCGGGCATGACTGCGGTGACGATGCCGATGCTGTGCTCCACCAGTTCGCGGCAGTGCTCGCGGTTGGCGGTGATGCCCGTGATGCACTTGGTGGTGAGCACGTTCACGGCGGCGGTCAGCATGCGCAGGCTGTTGGCGAGGCTGTAGGCCAGGATGGGCTCCATCACGTTGAGCTGCAGCTGGCCGGCTTCTGCGGCCAGGGTGATGGTCAGGTCGTTGCCGATGACCGAGAAGGCCACCTGGTTCACCACCTCGGGGATCACCGGATTCACTTTGCCGGGCATGATGCTGCTGCCGGGCTGCATGGCCGGCAGGTTGATCTCGCCAAACCCGCAGCGGGGGCCGCTGCTGAGCAGGCGCAGGTCATTGCACAGCTTGCTCAGCTTCACCGCGGCGCGTTTCACGACGCCAGAGAACATCACGAAGGCGCCGGTGTCCGGCGTGGCTTCCACGAGGTTTTCCGCCAGCACGATTTCCAGCCCGGTATTGCGGCGCAGCTCTTCCACCACCACCTGGGGATAGCGCGGATCGGCGCAGATGCCGGTGCCGATGGCCGTGCCGCCCATGTTCACTTCGAGAAATAGCCGCGCGGTTTCCCTTAAGCGCTCGATGTCCTCGCCGGTGGTGATGGCATAGGCTTCGAATTCCTGGCCCAGGGTCATGGGCACCGCGTCCTGCAGCTGGGTGCGCCCCATCTTGATGACATCGCTGAATTCCCGTCCCTTGGCGCGCAGCGCGGCCTTCAGCTTTTCCATGGCTTCCAGCAAGGACTTGAGCATGAAGATGGTGGAGATCCGCAGGGCCGTTGGATACACGTCATTGGTGCTCTGGCCCAGATTCACATGATCATTCGGATGGCACTTGGCGTAGTCGCCACGCTGCGCTCCCATCAGTTCCAGTGCGCGGTTGGCGATCACCTCGTTGGCGTTCATGTTGGTGGAGGTGCCCGCCCCACCCTGCACCATGTCCGTGGGGAAATGCCCGTGCCAGTGGCCATCAATGATCTCGCGGCAAGCGGTATCAATGGCCTGGGCGATGATGGGATCCAATAGCCCAAGACGCGCATTGGCCCGGGCCGCGGCCTGCTTCACAAAGGCAAGCGATCGCACCATGGCGGGAAAATGGCTGACGGGCGTTCCCGTGATGGGGAAGTTCTGCACCGCGCGCAGGGTCTGCACGCCGAACAGCGCGTCGCTGGGCACCTCCATGGGGCCGATGAGATCCGACTCGGAGCGGGTGGAGCCGCTGGCATAGGCCTGCTCCCGGCCCACACTGCCGCTGCCGGTGTAGATCAGGCGTCGGTGGAGCACATTGGCCACCTTGCTGAGAATGGCGATGGCGGCGCCGCCATCCTGCGCCAAGCGTCCCAGCACGTCTTCCCGATCCAGCTCCAGCAGAATCGCATCGGCCTGCGCCTGGGCAGAGGCCGTGTGGGCCACGGCAGTCAGGAAGGCCTGTTCACCGGCCACATCCCCGGGTCCCAGAACTATGAGTCGTTCGGGACCATCCCCATTGTCCCGGGTGACCTCCACCTGGCCTTCCGCGATGACGTAGCAGGCCCGCCGCGGGTCGCCCTGCTGGAACAGAAAGGCTCCAGCCGCCAATTCGCGGATCCTCGTGGCGCTCGCCACCAAGTCCAAGTGGGCTTCTGACAGCCCTGAGAAGATTTCCGAACTGCGCAGAATGGTTTTCACGGCTTCCATGGAAGGACCTCCCGCCGGACAGGAATCCGGCTCGATCATGCTAACTCGGAGCCAGCGAGACAAAATCACAGGTTCATCACGGAGAAAAACCTTCGTTTCCCAATGGAGTACATTCAAGAAAGGCGCGGGTGCCGCTTCCGGCCAGGGTTTTCAGAACCCGTTTGACGCCCGCGGGGAGTCCCCATGAAAACCTTCGATTTCAAGATTGATCCCCTCACCGGCGAGGAATTCTATGAGGTCTATTCGACCGGGCGGCAGCTCTTGAATGATCCACTGCTGAACAAGGCCTCGGCCTTCACGGAGGAAGAGCGCCTAAGCCTGGGCCTGGACGGCCTGGTGAGTTCAGGCGTCTCCACTATGGCAAACCAGCTGGACCGTGCGCTGGAATCCTTCCGGCGCAAGCCCGATGATCTTGAACGCTATCTGTACCTGAGCGGACTTCAGGATCGCAGCGAGCCCCTGTTCTACCGCCTGCTTGTGGACAACCTCATCGAGATGGTGCCCATCATCTACACCCCCACCGTGGGCCAGGCCTGCCTGCAGATGAGCCACATCCAGCGGCGCTTCCGCGGGGTCTACATCACCCCAGGCAACATCGCCAACATTGACCAGATCTTCCAGGGCATCTCCCTGCCCCACGTCTACCTGATTGTGGTCACCGATGGCGAGCGGATCCTGGGCCTGGGGGATCTGGGTTCCGATGGCATGGGCATCCCCGTGGGCAAGGTGAGCCTTTACGTCGCCGCTGGCGGCCTGCATCCCGCCATCTGCCTGCCCATCAGTCTGGACGTGGGCACGAACAACGAGCGGCTGCTCAATGATCCGCTCTACCTGGGCTACCGCCACCGCCGCCCCGAAGGCGAAGCCTACGAGGAGATCGTGGAGAAATTCATCCTGGGCGTGCGCCGCAATTTCCCCGACGCGCTGCTGCAATGGGAGGATTTCGCGAAGCATAAAGCCTTCAAGAATCTCGAACGCTACCGCGACCGCATCCTGTCTTTCAACGACGATATCCAGGGCACCGGCGCCACGGCCTTGGCGGCGCTCATGACGGCCATGCGCATCAAGGGGGAAGCCTTCAAGGACCAGCGCTTCGTCATCGTGGGCCTGGGCCAGGCGGGCACCGGGGTGGGGTTGAACATCCGGGCCCAGTTGAAAGCAGAGGGCCTGGACGAGGAAGCCATCCGCGCGCGCATTTTCGCCGTGGAGCAGCAGGGGCTCCTGGTGGAAGGCGACCCCAAGCTGGAGGAGCCACAACTGCCCTTCGCCCAGAGCCGCACCAATTTAAGCGGATGGACGCCTACGGACTCCGGCGCCTTCGCGCTGGCGGACGTGGTCCGCAACGCCAAGCCCACGGTGCTGGTGGGCGTCACCGCCCAGCGGGGGCTTTTCAGCGAAGCCATCCTGGCGGAAGTCGCCCGGAACACCGAGCGGCCCGTGATCCTGGCACTCTCAAACCCGACCTCAAAAACCGAATGCACACCTGAGGAAGTCGCCCGGGCCACCGATGGACGCGGCCTCATCGCCACCGGCAGCCCCTTCGATCCCATCGAATGGAAGGGCCGCACTCTGCGGGTTTCCCAGTGCAACAACCTGTACATCTTCCCGGGCATGGGATTGGGGGCCCTGGTGTCCAAGGCCACCAGGATCACCGACGGTATGTTCCTGGCAGGCACTCGCGCCATCAGCGCCCTGGTCACGCCCCAGCAGGAAGCCGAGGGCATGCTGCTGCCACCCATGCAGGACATCCGGGAAGTCTCCGTGGCGGTGGCCGTGGCGGTGGGCCGGGAAGCCCGGGACCAGGGCTTCGCCCGGCGCGTGGATGACGCGAAGCTGGAACGACTGGTCCGCAAAGCCCAATGGAACCCGGCCTACGCGCCCTACCGGCCGGGGCCAGGATCACGAAGGTGAATATCCTGAGGTGACCCCTCCGCTTTGAAAGGAATCGAATCATGACCATCAGAATCCTGCCGAGAATTGCGATGGGCCTGCTGCTGGCTCTCAGCGCCCAGGCCCAGGAGATCGTGGACGCGCCCTACGTGGCCGCCGCCCTGACCAGGGGCGCCATCATCTGGGACCTTCGCAGCGGGGCGGACTACGCCAAGGGGCACATCCCCGGCGCGGTGAATTTTGGAAACGCAGGTGATTTGCTGCGCGCTTCCAACACCGAGGACTTCCTTTCAACCCCTCAGGTGGAAAGCCTGCTGAATGGAGCGGGCATTGACCTCGCAAAAGAGGTCATCGTCTACAGCCGTACGGGCGATCCCATGGCTCATTGGGGCTTGATCACGGTGCGGCACTTCGGAGGCCGCCAGGGCAAGGTCTTCCACGGCGGGCTCGACGCATGGCAGGCCGCTGGTCACCCGCTTTCCATCGAACCGGCAAAGCTCAGCCCCATCGGACAGAAACTCTCGGTCTCGCCAGGCGTGCAGATTTACTTGCCTGAAGTGCTGGCCAAGGTTGGCAACCCCGCGGTGCAATTCGTGGATGCGCGTTCGCCCAAAGAATACAGCGGCGACGATATCCGCGCCCTGCGAGGGGGGCACATCCCCGCCGCGCGCAATGTGCCCTATGAGCAGAATTGGGCCGACCCCGCCACCGCCGCGAAGCTGGCCAGACACGAAATCAAGACCCGGGACGGGATGGCACTCAAACCGCCCGGGCAGCTGAAGGCCTTGTATGCCGGCCTGGATCCCCGCAAGGAAACCATCGTCTACTGCCAGAGCGGCGTGCGCGCTTCGGAAACCGCCAACGTGCTGCGCAGCCTGGGCTTTGAACAGGTGCGCGTGTTCGAGGAATCCTGGCTGGGATACGGCAACAACCTGGCCGCGCCCGCCGAAGCTGTTCAGTTCCTCAACATCGGTGGCCTCAAGGGGCAGATCAAGCATCTGGAGACGGAGGTTGAAAGCCTGAAATCGGAACTGTCGGCTCTGAAAGCCGCCAAGAACTGAGTCGTTGCTGCAAAATATTCTGGTTTATTCGCTGGCGCCCCGACATTAGGAGCCGTAGCAAAACAACCTGAACTGCACAGGTTATTTTGACACGGCCCCTAATGGAAGCACCGCTGCAGCCTGAAGCTTGGGCCCATGACCCAAAAGTGTGACTTTCGTCCCAATCTCGCCGCGATAGGGTTGAAAGCAATGAAAACACTTATTTGGCTGGGTAGTTTGAAAGGTCAAAGTGTGCTTTTCAAGGAGAATGCACGATGGCAAAAACCGTGGACTACAAAAGCTTGAGCCTCATGGATGCCTTGGACCTGGCGATTCTGGTGGAAGAAGAAGCCCAGGAACGCTACGAAGAATTCGCCCACCAGATGACGGTCCACCACACGCCCGAGGCCGCCAGATTCTTCCTGCTGATGGAACAGAACGAGGCCAAGCACAAAGTGCTGCTGACCGTGCGCCGGAAAAAGCTGTTCGGCTCCGCGCCGCGCCGCGTGACTCGTGAAATGCTCTGGGACATCGAGGCTCCGGACTACGATGGCGCCCGCGCCTTCATGACGCTGCGGCAGGCGCTCCAGGTTGTCCTGGCGGCGGAAACCAAGGCCCATGATTTTTTCGACTACAACCTGCAGTACATCACGAATCCTGGGGTCCGGACCTTGTTCGAAGAGCTTCGCTCAGAGGAATCCGAGCACCAGGAGGCCGTCCGCATCGAACTAGCGAGGCTCCCGGAGGGACCTGATCCAGACCCCGGAGACTACGTGGATGAGCCCAACGCTCAGTAAGCGCGGGATGTGAGGTTGAAGGTTTAAATCCGAAAAACTGAGAGTTCCCCTTCTCCCCCAGCCCACACAACCCAAGGCCTACCGCAATTCCACGAACATCAGCGGCGGCAGCTCAGCGCTTTGCAGCTTCCAGGTCACCTGGCCGATGCGGAAGGTGACGGGCAGCACCAGGCCAGGGGTGTAGCACCAGTAGAGGGTGTCACCGGATTGGAGCAGCCGGGTCCCGCGATGCTTGGTCACTTTCCAGGCGGCAGGGGCAACAGTCTTCAAAGGGTTGGCCTGGGGGACGATCATCTTTTCGGGGCCCGTGTGGGCCAGGACGAATTCCAGCAGGATCGCCGCCTCGCC
>JAJYMZ010000147.1 GCA_021786615.1 Acidobacteriota bacterium | reverse complement strand
CGGATGAGCAGTCGAAGCCGCCGTTCAATAAGCCGTCGCCCATCCCCAAAGGCAAGGACTGGCCTGCCTTGCTGGCCAAGGATGGCGACGAGCTCGAAATTCATTACCGCCACACCCTTGAAGACCTCGGCAAGCGGCCGGGCATGCTGGGCGTCATCTTCCGCAAGGCGCAAAACAAAATCCAAGACCCGGCCAAGCTTCGCCGACTCATCGTGGATCTGATCGACAAGGAAGAGTGGTCGAGCCTCGACGCCGATGTGAAGGGCGATGCCTACGAGGGCTTGCTGCAAAAGAACGCCGAGGACGTGAAGGGCGGCGCGGGCCAGTACTTCACGCCGCGCGCGCTCATCGCCGCCATCGTGGACGCGGTCGCCCCGCAGCCCGGGCAAGCCATTTGTGATCCCGCGTGCGGCACGGGTGGTTTCCTGCTGGCGGCGCATGATTACCTGGCCAAGCACAACGCCCTGGACCGGGCGCAAAAAAAGAAGCTCAAGAGCGGTACCTTCTTCGGCATCGAGCTGGTGGACAGCGTCACGCGCCTTTGCGCCATGAACCTGCTGCTGCACGGCATCGGCGGGGACCTGGAGGAGGATCTGCCCGTCGTCACCAAGGACGCGTTGGCCGGGAAGCACGGAGAATACGAGATCGTCCTGGCCAATCCGCCCTTCGGCAAGAAAAGCAGCGTCACCATCGTCAACGAGGCGGGCGAGTCGTCCAAGGAATCGCTCATCATCAACCGCGATGATTTCTGGGCTTCAACAAGCAACAAGCAGCTCAACTTCCTCCAGCACATCTTCACCATCCTCAAGCAGCACGGCCGCGCCGCGGTGGTGTTGCCGGACAATGTGCTGTTCGAAGGTGGCGCGGGCGAAACCATCCGCCGCGAACTGCTCAAGCAGGCCGACGTTCACACGCTGCTACGCCTTCCCACTGGCATCTTCTATGCGCAAGGCGTGAAGGCCAACGTCCTCTTCTTCGACCGCAAGCCCGCCCAGGAAAAGCCGTGGACGCAGAAGCTCTGGATCTATGACCTGCGCACCAACCTGCATTTCACCCTCAAGGAAAACACCCTCAAGCGCAGTGACCTGGACGACTTTGTCGCCTGCTACAACCCGAAAAACCGCACCGACCGCAAAGAGAGTGAGCGCTTCAAAGGCTTCACCTACGAAGAGCTGGCCAAGCGCGACAAAGTGAACCTCGATATCTTCTGGCTCAAAGACGACGCCCTCGAAGAATCCGCCAATCTGCCTGCACCAGAAATCATCGCCCAGGAGATCACGGACGACTTGGAAGCCGCCCTAGAGCAGTTCGCGGCCATCGCGGAGGACTTGAAGTAGAGAGCTGGACCCCATGGCCTGCAGTCGGGGAGGCTATTCATCCACTGAGCCACCTAAGAAAGACAACCAGTTGGTGACAAATTGTCACCGGCTGAAAATGCTCGCCGAGGACGGAAGGCTCTGGCTCACGGGTATGGCCACCTCCTTGGCCTTCGGCTATATCTGCGCCGGAGCGATTCAAATCCCGTTGGCCCACAATAAAAACGCCACCTGATGGGTGGCGTGCTTGGTAGGGCCAACGGGATTTCCCTTCGGGCCGCGCCCGGCTGCGCACGGCCATCCGCTACGCGGACCGGCTCGGCCGCTCACGCGCCCTCCGCCTTGGCCTAGCTGCGCGCCGGAGCGATTCAAATCCCGTCGGCCCACAATAAAAACGCCACCTGATGGGTGGCGTGCTTGGTAGGGCCAACGGGATTTGAACCCGTGCTGCCGCCGTGAAAGGGCGGTGTCCTAACCCCTAGACGATGGCCCCATGGAAATGGGAAGTGGGTTAAGGGTGGTGGTGAGCCCAGCTGGACTCGAACCAGCGACAGTCTCCTTAAAAGGGAGATGCTCTACCACCTGAGCTATGGGCCCATGCTGCCGAAACAGCAAAGATCAAGTGTGCCAAGGGATGGCGCGTTGGTCAACAGCAGGTTTGGTTCGTGCGGGCAGGACGGATGAAAGTCGGGGCCTTGTGTTATGGCTCTAGGCGGCAGGCGGTGGGCTAAAAAAGAAGCTCCTCCCTCAACCCACAGCCCACAGCCTACAGCCCACAGCCTCCATCGGCCCATCACGTGACCCGAAAGACTAAGCCATGAGCGCTTGCAGAAACGTTCCGGGATAAACACAGCCTTCGGCGCGGTCGGGGCCGGTGCTCAAGTAGGCGATGGGGGTCTCCACGGCTTCGGCCAGGGTATCGAGATAGGTCCGGGCTTCCTTGGGAAGTTGGCGGTGGTCCGTGATGCCGCGGGTGGGCGCGCTCCAGCCTTTGAACAGCTTGATCTCCGGGCGCAGGTCGCCCCACTCGGCGGCGCAGGCGGGAAGCTCGCTGGTCAACTTTCCGCTGGCATCGCGGTAGGCCACCACCAGGCCCACTTCATCCAGCCCATCCAGCACGTCCAGCTTCATGACCGCGAGCCCCTCCACGCCGTTGGTGCGGCAGGCGTGGGCGGTGATGGGCGCGTCGAACCAGCCGCAGCGGCGCGGGCGTCCGGTGGTGGTGCCGTATTCGTGACCGGCTTCGCGGATGCGGTCCCCCAGGGGGTTCAGCAGTTCCGAAACCATGGGCCCGGCGCCCACGCGGGTGGTGTAGGCCTTGGCCACGCCCAGCACGTGATGCAGCGCGGACGGGGGCAGGCCGGTGCCGGTGAACAGGCCGCCCAGGCTGCAGTTGGACGATGTGACGTAGGGATAGGTGCCGTGATCCAGATCCAGCAGCGCGGCCTGGGCGCCCTCGAAAAGAATCTGTTCGCCCTGGGCGACGGCCGCTTGCAAGTGGGTTTGCGCGTTGCCGATACAGGGCAGCAGCGGCTCCACGGCCTTCAACAGGTTGGCCACGATGGCTTCCACCGAGGGAATTTCGGCACCCTCGCCCAGGCGCAGGCGCACCTCGTCGTAGCCCGGGCGGATGCGGTCCGCCAGGACCTCGGGATGTCTGAGATCCCCCATGCGCACGCCCATGCGGGCGGCCTTCATCTCGTAGGCGGGGCCGATGCCGCGCCCGGTGGTGCCGATTTTCGCGCCGACCTTGGTGGCGCGTTCCTCCCGCCAGATGTCCAGGGCGATATGGTGGGGCAGGATGACGTGCGCCTTGCCGGAAATCAGCAGGCGATGGGTGATGTTGATGCCCCGGTCCCGGAGCCGGGAAAGTTCCACCTGGAATACATCCAGATTGAGCACCACGCCAGAGCCCACCACCAGGAAGCATTCCGGATGCAAGGCTCCGGACGGGACCTGATGCAGGGCAATGGTCTGGCCATCCACCACCACGGTGTGGCCCGCGTTGTTGCCGCCCTGAAAACGCACCACGTGGCGGTACTTGGGAGCCAACAGGTCCACCAGTTTGCCCTTGCCTTCGTCACCCCATTGCAGACCCAGGACCGCGAGGTTTTCCGACGCTCTGCTCATGCCTTCTCCAAGCCCATCAGAATACCGTGAAGGCTCCGGCTCTCCCAGGACGAAAGGGGGACAAGATGGCCCAATCAGGCTAACCTGTAGTGTTCCTGTATCCCCGGAGGGGGCGGCCGTGTTTGAGAAGTTCACCGAAAAAGCCCGTCGCGTCATGTTTTTCGCGCGCTATGAAGCCAGCCAGTTCGGGTCCGAAAGCATCCAGAGCGGGCACTTGCTGTTGGGGCTGCTGCGGGAGAGCGAAAAGACCTCCACCAATCTGCTGGAGCGCATGGGCGTGCAGGTGAACACCTTGCGGGAGCGGCTGGTGGCCGCCCTGGCGCCCAAGGACAAGAAGGTCGTGCCCAGCTCCACTTCCATTGACATCCCCATGGAAGAAGAAGTGAAGCGCATCCTTCAGCACGCCACTTCCGAAAGCGCCAAGCTCAACCACAAGCACGTGGGCGCCGAACACCTGCTCCTGGGAATGCTCAAGGAAGACCAGAGCCTGGCGGGGCGGCTGCTGAAAGAGGGCGGGGCGGATCTCATCGCCGCCAAGGAAATCCTGCTGGAAGCCACCAAGGAAGAAAAGATCGCCAAGAAGAAGAAGGAGCATCCGCTCCTGTCGGAATTCGCCCGGAACCTCTCGGAAATGGCCGAGCGGGGCATCTTCGACAACCTCATCGGCCGGGACCAGGAGGTCGAACGCATCATCCAGATCCTGAGCCGCCGCCGCAAGAACAATCCCATCCTGCTGGGGGAGGCCGGGGTCGGCAAGACCGCCATTGTCGAGGGTCTGGCCCAGAAGATTTTTGAAGGCGCCGTGCCGCCCAGCCTCGTGGACAAACGCATCTACGCTCTGGACCTGAGCCTGGTGGTGGCGGGCACCAAGTACCGCGGGCAGTTCGAGGAAAGGCTCAAATCCATCATCGCCGAAGCGAGCAAGGACACGAGCGTCGTGCTCTTCATTGACGAGATCCACAGCCTCATCGGCACCGGCGCCGCCGAAGGCAGCCTGGACGCGGCCAACATCCTGAAACCCGCCCTGAGCCGGGGCGAGATCCAGTGCATCGGCGCCACCACGCACAAGGAATACGCCAAGTACATTGACAAGGACCGCAGCCTGGTGCGGCGTTTCCAGCCGGTCCCGGTGAATCCCCCGGACGAGCCCGAAAGCCTGCGCATCCTGGAAGGCATCCGCAGCCGCTACGAACTTTTCCATCGCGTGCGCTACGAGCCCAAGGCCGTCGAGGCGGCGGTCTATCTCTCCAACCGCTACATCACGGACCGCTTCCTGCCGGACAAGGCCATTGATTTGCTGGACGAGGCCGGGGCCCGGGTGAAGCTCCGGGTGGCGGTGCCGGGCGAAAGCCACGAGGCCGAAGAGGAACTGCACCACATCACCACGGAAATGAATGAAGCCGTGCTGGCCAAGGATTTCGAAAGGGCCGTGCTGCTGCGGCAGCGGGAAGTGCAGTTGAAGGAAGAGCTGGCCGCCACCCGCACGGAGCTGAGCGAGGAGGACTACGCGGGCTTTCCCGAAGTCACGGAACGCGACATCGAGGATGTGGTCGCATCCTGGACCGGCATCCCTGTGACCGCTCTTAAAAACGACGAGAAGGCCAACCTCGCGCACATGGAAGAAAAACTCAACGAGCGGGTCATCGGCCAGCGCGAGGCCGTGAGCGCGGTGTCCCGCGCCGTGCGCAGAGCGCGCACCGGGCTCAAGAATCCCGCCCGGCCCATGGGCTCCTTCCTGTTCCTGGGACCCACCGGGGTCGGGAAGACCGAACTGGCCAAGAACCTCGCCGGCTTCCTCTTCGGGGATCCCAAAAAGATGATCCGCTTCGACATGAGCGAATACATGGAGAAGCACGAAGTCTCCAAGCTCATGGGGGCGCCTCCGGGTTACGTGGGCTACGAGGAAGGCGGCATGCTCACGGATCGCATCCGCCGGAACCCCTACTGCGTGATCCTCTTCGACGAGGTGGAAAAGGCCCATCCCGACTTGATCAACGTCCTGCTTCAGATCTTCGATGACGGGCAGGCCTCGGATGCCTTCGGGAACCAGGTGGACTTCAAGAACACCATCATCATCATGACGTCAAATGTAGGCAGTAGAGAGTTGCTGGCGGACAAGAACCTGGGCTTTCTGGAGCAGGACGCCCGGCCCGATGCCAAGGCCGCGGATGTGATGAAGGTCTTGAAGCGGTCCTTCAGCCCGGAATTCCTGAACCGCATTGATGAGACCGTGGTGTTCAACCGCCTGGGCGACGAGGATCTGCGGCGCATCGTGCGGCTGCTGGTGGAGGACCTGAACGTGACACTCCAGAAGCACAATCTGCGGGTGGAGCTGAGCGACGAGGCCTGCGACCACCTGGTGAAGACCACTGCCCGGGACCGGGCCTACGGCGCCCGTCCCCTGCGCCGCGCCATCCAGAAACAGGTGGAGGATCCCCTGGCGGAGCTCATGGTGGCCCACGAGACCGTGCCCTCGGGCATCGTGCGCTTCCACCTGGAGGACAACAGACTAGTGCCAGTCTTTGAAGAAGCCGCGGCCTCTGACTCGCGGGCCATTCAAACGCAATTGGTGGGAGCCGCCGAATGACTTTGAAGACCCAGATCAAACACTGGACGACCGTCTCAGTTGCCCAGTGTGCAGGGGGCCTGTTGCCTCTTATGCTCGCCGCGGGGACTCCCGCCCTCCTCTGCGCCCAGGAAGCCGAGACCATCACGGCCATCCAAGTGGCCGGAGCCCAGAAGCAGACCGCCGAGACCGTGGTCTTCAAGTCCGGCATCAAGGTGGGCGATGACTTGCGGAACCTGGATCTGGCCAAGGTCACCGAAAAGATGTGGGCCACGGGCTCCTTCGATGACATCAAGTTCGAGGTCCAGGATGACAAGGAGAAGGGTGGCAAGAAGCTCATCATCCACATCCGCGAAAGGCCCATCATCAAGGAAGTGGACTACCGCGGCGGCACGGAGCTGGGCCTCACCAACATCAAGGACAAGGTCAAGGAAAAAAAGCTCGCCATCACGCCGGATTCACTCTATGACCCGGATGCCGCGCGGAAGATCAAGGATCTGATCGTGGACCAGGCCGCGGAAAAGGGCTTCCGCACCCCGGTGGTGGACGTGAGTCTGGAAGTCATGGGGCCCGGCGTGGCCCGTCTGGTCTTCGATATCAAAGAAGGCGGCAAGGTCCGCATCTACTCGCTCAAATTCCGCGGCAACCGAATCATTTCCAGCGCCAAGCTGGCCCGCGCCATGGCGAAGACCCGCCGCCACTGGATGTTCAGCTGGCTCACGTCCCATGATCTGCTGGTGGACAAGAATCTTGAAGAGGACCTGAAGCACGTCAAGGAGACCTACTGGAAAAAGGGCTACAAGGACGTGTTCGTGGGCCAGCCCACCATCGAGGTCCAGGATTTCACCACTCCCAAGCAGAAAAAGAAGAACCTCAAGCGGGAGAAGCAGGCCAAATCGCCCAAATACGATCTCCGCGCCTCCTTGGTGGTGCCCGTGCTGGAAGGCGATCAGTACTTTGAAGGCACCTTCAAGGTGGTAGGCAATGAGAAGGTCTTCAAGGAAAAATATTTCCGGGAAAAATACGCGGAAATGAAGCGGGACAATCGCTCCTTCGTGGCGAAATTCCTGAACCTGAAGCCGTCCTTAAAGGATCAGCCCGCCCAGAAAGCCCATCCCTTCGATCTCGATGCCCTGAACAAGGCCATGGACAAGATCAAGGAAGGGTACAGCAACGCCAGCTACATCCTGTACCACGCGGAGAAGAAGCTGGAAACCCGCGAAGAAGCTGGGCGCAAGCTGGTGGACACTACGTTGAAGGTGGACGAAGGCGAGCCTTTCACCATCCGCCACATCGAATTCGAGGGCAACACCACCACCCGGGACAAGGTGCTGCGCAGATCGCTCCGTCTGCGGGAAGGCGATCCCTTCTCGGCGGAGGAATTCAAGGATTCCTTCACTGGCCTGGGCCAGCTGGGCTTCTTCGACGTGAAAAACCAGGAACCCAAGGTTGATCTGGTCCCCAACAAACCCCAGGTGGATATCGTCATCAAGGGTGAAGAAGCTGGCGTCAACGAGCTGCTATTCCAGGGTGGTTACGGTCAGCTTTTCGGCTTCTCGCTGGGAGCCAGCTTCTCCACCAAGAACCTTGGCGGCGGCGGCGAAAGCCTGGCGGTGAGCTTCAATGGCGGCCAGTTCTCCAAGACCGCGTCCATCTCTTACGTGGAGCCCTACGTCCTGGATCTGCCCTATTCGTTTTCCGCGAGTGTGTCCAACGGCACCACGGACTATGACGCCTCCCGGGTAGGCGCGAACAATGCCTACAAGCAGTTCACTCGTTCCCTGGGGCTCAATACCGGCACGCGGCTTTCCACCTTCTTCCCCCAAAGCCGCTTCGCCTTTTTCACCACCTATTCCGTGGGCTACACCTTCAGCATCGTCCGCATCGAAGGCGGCAGGAATTTCTACTTCCGGGACACCAGCAGCCAGCTGACCTCAACCTTCAACCAAAGCATCGAGTTCAACACGGTCAACCACCCCTATAAGCCCACCCACGGCACGCGCCTGGGGATGAGCCTCGAGTACGGCGGCTGGCAGTTCGGCGGCGATCGCCCCTCTTTGCGGGCCAATTGGAATTTTTCGAAGTATGCCAATGCGGGCGAGCGCCACATCTTCGCCTTGAATATCAGCTACGGCTACCTCCGGAACCTGGGGAAGGAAGACCTGCCCCTCTACCAGCTCTTCAGGCCCGGGGGTGAAAACAGCATCCGGGGCTACCGGTACGGCCAGGTGGGGTCGCTGCTGCTGGACAATTTCGGCAACCCCGTGGTGGTGGGCGGCAACAAGCAGTTCATCGCCAACCTGGAATACCAGTTCAAGGTGGCGGACCCCTTCCGCCTGGTGCTCTTCTACGACGCCGGGAACGCCTGGGCTCCGGGCACGAAAGTCTTCAGCCGCGATTTCGTGAGCTACAAACTCGGGAGCCAGGACATCGCCTACAAGAATCCGACACTGCTCCGCAGCGCGGGCGTGGAACTGCGGTTCTTCCTGCCCATCAGCCCGGCGCCTTTGCGCCTCATCTGGTCGCGCAAGCTCAATCCTTATCCTTTCGATACTGAAGGCCAGAACGACTTCCAGTTCAGCATCGGGACGACCTTTTAGGCTGATCAATTCCCCGTTGTGCGATAAACTAACTTCTTTATGATTGGAGCCCCCATGCGCCGAATGCTTGCCCTTGCAGCCCTCACCACCCTCGCCTCAGCCCCCGTGCTGGCCCAGGAGGCGCCGGCCCCCCGCTTCGCGATTTTCGCCCCGGACCAGCTCTTCAAGACCTCCGCCCGCGCCAAGAAGGTCGTGGAGCAACTGGACGGCATCGGCAAAGGCCTCCAGGAAAAACTGCTGGCCAAGCAGAAGGAATTGGAAAAGATGGCCGAGCAGCTCAAGAGCCCTGGCCTTTCCGACGAAGGCCGCGCCAAGCTTCAGCGCGATCTGCAGGATGGAGAGACGGCCTTCAAGCGCGCCCAGGAAGACAGCCAGAAGGAATTCAACAAGGAGAGCGACAAGATCTATGGCCAGTTCCAGAAGGAAGTGGGCCCCATCGTGGAGGAACTCTCCAAAGAGCGGAAACTCCAGGTGGTCTTCCAGTACACCCGACAGAACGCAGGGATGTTCGCTTTCACGGATGAGAAATGGGCGGTGGATTTCACCAACGAGATCGCCAAGCGCTACGACGCCAAGTTCGAGGGCAAGTCCGCGGCTCCGGAGGCCGAGGCGCCCGCCGCCAAGCCTGCTGCTCCGGCGGCCAAACCTGCGGGCAAGGGCAAGAAGAACGGATAAGCATTCTACGATTTTCCGGTAGAGCCATAACCACCCGCGCCGCGATGGGTTTCCCCCAAGGCGGCGCGGGTTGTTTCTGCGCGCCATTCACAGGCCGCCACGGGAGCGATGAGCAGCTGCGCGACGCGCTCGCCCCGGCGCAATTCGAAGATCGCTTCTCCGAGGTTTACCAGCACCACCGCCACCTCGCCGCGATAATCACTATCAATGGTGCCCGGCGCGTTGAGCACCGTCACGCCGTGGCGCAGGGCCAGACCCGAGCGCGGCCGCACCTGGCCCTCGAAGCCCTCTGGAATGGCCATCACCAAACCCGTGGGCACCAGCCGCCGCTGGCCTGGCGCCAGGCTCCAGGTTTCCGCCTCGGGAATCGCCGCCCGCAGGTCCATTCCAGCCGCGTGAGGAGTCGCGTAACTGGGAAGCTCCAGGCCGATGCCGTGGGGCAGCTGGTGGATGGGAATCTGCATCATTTCACCAGCTGGCCGCAGGCGGCCTTCACGTCCCGGCCCCGGGACCTTCGCACCGTGACGAAGCAACCCAGCGATTTGAGGCGATCGGAGAATTTCTGGATGCGTGATTCCGCCGGCTCATGAAAGTCGCTCGCGCCGTGTTCGTTCATGGGAATCAAATTCAGGTTGTGCCTCTTGCGAAGCTCCCCCAGCCAATCCACCAGCCGATCCGCATCCTCGTCGGTGTCGTTCTCTCCCGCCAGAAGCACATATTCGAACGTGAATTTCTCGTTGGACCGGAGGCCCCAGGCATCCAAGGCTGAGCGCAGGTGGGCCAGGTTCCAGACCCGGTTCACGGGCATGGTGCGGCTGCGGGCCGCATCATTGCTGGCGTTCAGGCTGATGGCCAGCAGGGGCCGAGGCTTCAATCTGGCCAATTTCTCGATGCCGCTCACGAGACCGCAGGTGCTCACGGTGATGCGCCTCGCGGGGATGTTCAGGCCTGAGCGATGGGTCAGCACTTCTATGGCGTGATGCACATGGCCAAGGTTGTGTAGGGGTTCGCCCATGCCCATGAACACCAGCGTAAGCCGCGATGATGTTCCGGGACCCAGGGCCCGCATCACCGAGAGCACCTGGCCCACGATCTCGCCAGCGCTCAAGTTCCGCTGGATGCCCATGGCGCCGGTGGCGCAAAAGGTGCAGCCCATGGCGCAGCCCACCTGGCTGCTGATGCACATCGTGACTCGTGCGTTTTTCACTGCCCTGGGCATGTGGACGGTTTCGATGCGGCGGCCATCCGAAAGCGCCAGCGACAGTTTGCGCGCGCCATCCGAGGACTCGATGGTCTCGTCAATCTTTGGCAAGCTCAAGTCCGCGACGGACTCCAGAAAGGCGCGATTCTCCTTGCCGAACTTCGGCGCCCCGTTTTTCCAAGTCCAGGGCCGCTGCAGCAGCGAGAAAAGAAAATCCGCGTCGTTGGGGCAGCCGAGCGCCTTCAAGTCCTTCGGCAGCAGCCCGAAGGCCGAAGGACGCCCGGCCTTTTCAGGGGCCGGGGCGTCCCAGGGGGCAGGGTCACAAGGAAACATAAGGGAAAATCCTTGACAGGGATAAAACGGTTGAAGCGGTGATCAGAAATTGGGATGAAATTTGGTGGAAGATCATCGGGGATGAAAAACAAAAAACAAAATAAACAGGGATGAAGGGGATAAAAAATGAATAGTGAAGATTATTTTGTTTTTATCCCCTTCATCCCTGTTAAATAATTTTTTTAGAATCGGTTGGCGAAACGCCGGTATTCCAGTTTCGGGGATCCGAAATTGATCAGCATCGCCACGGGTTTTTTAGTCGCCTTTAGATAGTTCAAAGTTTGCGCAGAATGTTCAGGTGCCAAGGTCTTCACTGCTTTCAGTTCCACGATGATCTGACCTTCAATCAACAAGTCCGCGATGAACTGCCCAACAAGCTGATTGCGGAAGTAGACCTTGATCGGGACTTGCCGTTCAACATGGAGGTTCTTGGCGATAAGGGCAATGAAAAGGGCACCCTCATAAACTGATTCCAAGAAACCCACCCCTAGTTCATTCGATACCTCGAAGGCAGATTCGAGGATCTGGGAAGTAAGGGGCTCGAAGGGAAGAGGCATGGAGGGATTTGCGTTTCAGTAGAGGAAAAACTGTTGAACAGAGATGAAGGGGGTTGACCAAAACGTCATAGTGTTATGTCTTGATTTATTTACACTTCCATATGCTTACTTGAGACCCAGCAGCTCCACGTCGAAGCAGAGGGTCGCGTTGGGGGGGATGACGCCGCCGGCGCCGCGGCTGCCGTAGCCCAGGGCGCTGGGGATGATGAGGGTGCGCTTGCCGCCCACCTTCATGGTGAGCACGCCTTCGTCCCAGCCCTTGATGACCTGGCCCACGCCGATGGTGAATTCAAAGGGCTGCCCGCGATCCACGGAGGAATCGAATTTGGCGCCCTTGGTCTTGCCATCCCAGAGCCAGCCGGTGTAGTGCATGACGCAGGTCTTGCCTTTCACGGGCGAGGCGCCGCTGCCTTCCACGGTGTCCAGGTACTGCAAACCGCTTGCGGTCGTGATCATCTTTTTCTCCTTGGTGGGGGCGGCTTTCTTAGCCTTTTGGGCAGCGTCCGCCATGGGCGCGGCGCCGAGGTTGAGGGCCAACGTGGCGGCCAGCAGGGTGCGAAACAGCATGGGAACTCCCGTCAGTGTTAAGGCTCCAGTGTACCTGGAGGCACGTGAGACGGGGATCAAGCCCAGTCCGCCTTCTGGAGGCCCCGCCAGGACACGACTTCCACCCCCGAACGTTTGACGGAGGACTCACCGCCAAAGACCAGCCGCATTTCGGCGACTGCCTTTTCCCCAAGGCGCTCTTTGAGATTATGCAAGTGATGGAAGAATTCCTCGTCCAGGGTTTGAGCTGATTTGGCTTCCACGAGATGCCATCCCTTGGGACCACGCACCATCAAGTCCACCTCAGGTCCCCGCGTCTCCCGGTAGTGGAAGCACTCCGGCGAGAGGCCTTGATTCGACCGTGACTTGACGATTTCCGAGACTACCCAGGATTCGAAGATTGCTCCGCGCAGTGGATGCAGGGCGAGCTGTCCTGCGTCGCGGATGCCCAGAAGATGACAGGCCAGTCCGGAATCCAGGAAGTGCAGCTTGGGAGCCTTCACGACCTGTTTGCGGGCATTGGTGTGCCAGGCGGGCACGAGGATGACCAAGTAACTGGCTTCCAGCACTGAGATCCAAGCCTTGATGGTGTTCACGGCGGTTCCCACATCCGAGGCCAAGGCGCTCAGGTTCAATTCCTGCCCGGTTCTCCCCGCCGC
>JAJYMZ010000266.1 GCA_021786615.1 Acidobacteriota bacterium | reverse complement strand
ATGGTATGAATCGGTGCAATCTGTGGATGATTGGCTTTTTTAAGCAGGATTCCCACGTGGACCTGGCATCCATCCGGCAGGAGCTAGGCTGGGGGGTGCTGCATAGATTGGAAGAAGGGATAGAAAGAAAGCTCAATTCCTGAATAGGGCGAGCCACTGCTCGAGCACCGTATCAAATGTTTTCTTTTCGAGGGGCCCAAGAAACCTTCGCACGCGCGCAGCGTCGAGAAAACGGGTTTGGTCGAGCAGAAGAATGGAATCAGTGGATAGACCTCCGATGCCTTTCGGGAGCCGTGTATACAGATGGGGCGCAGACTTGGCCCAGGGCTGATCCCGGTCCGAGGTCATCGGCGCCACCAGAATCACCGGGAAACGCGGTTTGGAGGGTACGGCTAGCACCAAAACGGGCCGGACACCTGTCATGAACGAGGGGGACCGCCTGCTCGCTTCGCTCACTACGTCCCCCTCGTGCTCCCCACGTGGTGACCGGGCAAAGCCCGGACTCCGCGTCGTCTGCTCGCGCCTTTGGGGGTCATGCTCCGGAAACTCAGCCAGGTAGATATCCCCAGGCCTTGGGCCACGTGGGCTCATCGCCCAGCCTCCACCACGAATGACCCATTTGGGAGGTGGTGGACAGGTGTACCTAGCTCACCAGGATTGGCACCGCCAAAATCATAGGGCTCGAATTCACCCAAGCGGGAAAGGTCCGCCCCCATCCAGGCCCGGTCTTCCACGGTCATGCCTTCGGTGTCGGATTCAAGAGTTTCCAGACCTTTCTGGATGACCATGCGAACGGCATCGGTTCGAGTGGCCCCTGGAACCTGCATGGCAAGCCGTTGGCGGATGCGCTCGACCCGCAGCAGCATGTCTTCTGGGAGCCGGACATTCAGAGCTTGTGACACTGCACCCATTTTGCACCTCTTGTATTACAATGTAATCCAATCATCTACATTGTCCCGATATATTCCAGCCTTGGCGTCGACCGCGGAGTGGATCATATTTTTTGCAGAAACTCCGATAAGTCTTCTATACCCATGAGATGTTGGGCGATATCCACCATCAGATCTTCAAGTTCCCGTAGCGCTTTGGGGGTGGGCTGCTTAGGCGTGCCATTCATGGCGAGGAACACCAAGGCGGATGCGATGCCCGTCCGCTTGTTTCCATCATGGAAAGCGTGGTTTTGGGCCAGCTGGACTGCGTAGTGGGCCGCAAGCCAATGGATATCAGAGTCAGGGTTGTAGTAGGCAGCGAACTCTGGCGCAGCCACGGCGGACTCCAGGCTTCCTGGATTGAGGATGCCTGGGGCGCCGCCGTAGCGCTTGATCTGGTCTTGATGGATGAAGACGACTTCATCCACCGTCAGGAAGGTGATTCCATCCATTCAACGCTTCGCCAAGGCTTGGAACATGGGCTCGAAGGTCGTGTTGACCTGGTTCACGGCTTCCAGAAAAGCGGTGGCGCGGGCAGGGTCAATGGGACGAACCGGCGTCACCAGGAACGACTGTCCGTCGGTGCGAATCTCCACAGGTGTCTCGGGGCTCATATTAAGTAATTCCATCAAAGGTTTGTCCAGTGTCAAGGCGTAGCTGTTGCCGTTGCGGGTCAAGTTCTTTTGCATGAAGACAACTCCTGTACGGACAATATACGGACGCGAGCGTGCCAGTCAAGGGACTGGTGAATTATGTTGCCTCAGAATTTAGGAAACAGCAGCTTCCGGTTCAGGAAGATAAGGGCCAGGACATAGAGCACAGCTTGTCCCAGGGCCCACCAGGGCCGATTGGCGAGGGCGACGAACCCGGCGGCGTTGAACCACAGCAGGGAGGTGGTTAGCGCCACATTTTCGCCCGTTAGGGCCAGCAAGTGATGGGGACAGGTGGAGCGGTCGGCGGTGAAGAAGGTCATGCCTAGGCGTTTGCGCCGGACCAGGCCCATGGCCACGTCCAGGGAGATGGGCGCGGTGAAGAACAGGGCCATGGAGGGGTGCGCCAGGCCGCCGCCCCGCAGGATGGCCTCCGCTAGAAAAAACCCGCAGCCGAAGCTGCCCGCGTCTCCCATGAAGTGCCTGGCCTTGGGCCAGTTCAGCAGCAGGAAGCCCAGCAGGGCGCCCAGGGCCAGGCGCGTGTCCACGCCGCGCAGGGCGAGGCCCAGCAGCACCAGGAACGTGAACCCGCCCATGTAACCGTTGATCGCATCTTCAATGTTCACGGCGTTGGGCACGGCCATGAACCAGAAGGTGATGAGCAGCGCCGCCCCCGCCAGCAGCAGGGGCGAGGCAGTCCAGGCGGTGGGGAGCCAGGGGGCGCCCGTGGCCCGGAGCGCCAGCACCCATGGCCAGGCTGCGAGGACGGGCAGGGCCAGCAGCACCAGCACTTTCTGCCGCGGCTGAAAGCTGAAGCGGTCATCCGCCGCGCCCACGGTGATGAAGCCAAAGCCCGCCAACCAGGTCTGCCAGGGCAGGGCGGGCCAGGGGAGCCACTTCAGCGCCAAGGCCAGGAGGAAGACCAGGCCGCCCCCCAGCACCATGGCCAGGCCCCCGGTGCGGGGCGTGGGCAGGGTGTGGACCTTGCGGTCGCCCGGAAGATCAATGAACCCCAAGGGCACCGCCAGCCGCACCAGCAGCAGGCCAACGATGAGCGTGGCGGAAAGCGAGAGGATCGGGAGCAGGAAGGGGGTCTTCAACAGAGGTCACCCCAGCCTTTCCGCCCCTGGGGCTTTGGCGAGCTTGCGGTCGAAGGTCACCAGCTTGCGGGCACCAAGGGTCTTGGCTTGGCGCAGCGCCAGGTAATCAGCCAGATCCGCGGGACCTCTCACGAAATCCTCCAAGGCGGCATTGATATCCACGGCACGATCCAAATGGAGCGTGGATTGGCGCGCCAGGGCCACCAGGACCTGGTGGATCTGCTTCCGGTTCCATCCCACGGACTTGAGAACCCAAGCCAGTTCCACGAACACGGTGACAGGCACCAATACCGCCTTGGCCTGCTCGAGGAAGCGGCGGGCCAGGGGGGATTGCACGGGGTCATCTTCCAGCAAAGCCCGAACCAGGATATTAGTGTCCACGGCGATCATCGGGAAATTCGCTGACGCACGGCAGCTTGGATGGCTGCGTCCACATCCACGGGGGCCTTGGGCCGAGGGGCGCTTCCTGCGGTGTGCCACAGCTCATGCCAAGTCGTGGAGGGTAGAGGGCAGACCCGCAGCTCCCCGCCGTCCAGTTCAAAGCTCAGCCGCATCCCCGCATCCAGCCCAAGCGCCTCCCTGATGGCCTGAGGAATGGTGACTTGCCCCTTGCTGGTCAACGTGGCTGTCACATTCATCAAAGCACCTCCTTCTTACAGTTTTACATTTATCCTTACCGGCGCAAGAGCTGATCCAGCTTCCGGAACTGGGTCACCCGAAATGATGCGCGATGCTGTTGGCGTAGTAGTCCAGCAGGGGGGCTTTGGCGGGATTGGATCTCAGGGTGCCGGCCTCTTCCATCAGGATGCCCCGCAGGGTGAGCACCCGCAGGCCCAGCTCGAAAATGCGCTGGAAATTCCCCCGGGCCATGTACAGGGGCAGATTGCGCTCCGCGGCCCAGGCCATGGTTTCCAGGGCTTTCTGGCGGAGGGCCAGGCGGTCCATATGTGCGCAGCCCAGTTGCGTCCAGCACCAGGCCACCATGGCCACGGGCGTGATGGGAATCTCCTTCCCGACGGCTGCCAGCAGCTGGCGGGCCACGCCATCCATGACGGGTTTGCGCTCCTCCCAGGGCATGTCCCAGATGTCGGCGTTCGAGGTGAGTTCGTTGATGCTCAAGGGCGGGCCGAAATTGGCGATGGCGTATCCAAAGCGATAGAAGCGGCCCAGGGCGCCCCGGAACACGAGGCCCGAGAGCCAGAAGGCCGAGCGCCTGAAATTGGCCCGGAGCCCGCGTCTGGGGAGACCGCTCAGCTCCCGGACGAGGGCGCTATCCTCCACCACGCGATCGTAGTTGATGCCCACGGGAATGAAGATGAGATCCTTGGCGTTGGCCCGGGCCATGTAGTCCAGCAGGCCCAGTTTCGGCGGCTGTAAAGCCCCGTCCCGGCTCAGTCCGCCTTCCAGGAAGATGCCCTGGGTGATGCCCGCTTCCACCGCCCGCTGCACGTAGCGCTCCAGAACCGCGTGGTAGAGCGGGTCGCGGAATTTCCGCCGCACGAAAAACGACCCGAAGCTCTTGAAGAGGCGCTCCAGGGGCCAGATGCGGGCCCATTCACCCACGGCGTAGGAGATGGCCACGCGGTTCGCCAGCAGGAAGGCCACCAGCAGGTAGTCCGCGTTGCTGCGGTGGTTCATGACGTAGACCACCGAAGCGTTGCGCGGGATGCGGTTGAGCTGGGCCTCGGCGCTGCGGCCGATGCGCACGCGGTAGAAGGATCGCAGCAGCACCGAAGCGGCCTGCTTGCCGAAGCGGTAGGCCGTCAGCAGGTTGAAATTCGGGATGATCTCGTCCAGGTAGTCCGTCACGCGCATCCAGGCCTGGGCTTCCTCAACGCCGGTCCTGGAGCATTCTTCCCGCACCAGGGCCTGGAGCCTGGGATCCTCCACCAATTCGCGTTTCAGTTTCTGTTTCCGCGTGACCGTGACGGGGTTCAAATGGAACCCCAACTCCCGCCGTGTGCGCACCGCCGCGCGGTAGACCCGCCGCCTGATCCAGCGCCGCAGCAGCCACAGGCCCAACAGCAGGCCGAGGCCGGCGCCGAAGATCATCCATGGATAAGACAGGAGCATGATGCAGTATCGCCGGGATCGGGGCGGCATCGTGAGCTATGAGTTATGAGCTGATCTGGTGTCGCCTACGGCGCGCCATTAATAAGGTCGCGGCCTTGGGCCGCATCCACATTGAACCTCAGGACCCAGGACTCAAGACCCAGGACGAATTATTCGTATCGCAGCGCGTCAATGGGGTCCAGCTTGCTGGCCTTGGCGGCGGGGTACATGCCGAAGATCAGGCCGATGCCCGCGGGCACCATGAAGGCCGAGACCAAGGCCCACAGCGGGATGCCGCCCATCTGGCCGAACATCAGCTTGCCCAGGAGGGCGCCCACCCCATAGCCCAGCAGGATGCCCACGGCCCCGCCAAAGATGCAGAGGATGGAGGCCTCGATGAGGAATTGCAACAGGATGTCCCGGCGCTTGGCGCCCACGGCCTTGCGCACGCCGATCTCCCGGGTGCGCTCGGTGACACTCACCAGCATGATGTTCATGATGCCGATGCCGCCCACCAGCAGCGCGATGGACACCATGCCGCCGGCTACGGCGGTGATGACGTTGGTGATGCTGCTGATGATGCCCGTGAGCTGTTTGGGGCTGAACACCTTGAAGCCCGAAGGCTCCTTGCCTCTGAGTCCTTTGATGCGGCGCAGGGCGTCTTCCACCAGGTCCGCGCCGTCGTCGGCGGAGATTCTTGGATTGATGCGGGCCTGGAAGATCAGCTGCCGCCGCTGGGCATCCGTCAAGGTCGCACGGCCCGTGCTTATGGGAATGAGCACATAGTTGTCGGGATCGTCCCCGAGCTGGGCCCCCTGTTCCTCTTGCACGCCGATGATCTCCAGGCTGAGGTTGGTGGTTTGGATGGTCTTGCCGATGGGATTGCCCTTGAGGCCTAGTTTCTCGATGACGTGGGGGCCGATGATGGCCACCTTGTTGCCGAGCCGCAGGTCCGAGGGCACGAAGTTGCGCCCGGCTGCGAGGTTCACGTTGTTCAATTCCACGTAGCTTTCATCGGTCATGATGAGGGTCACGCTGGCGGACCTGCCTTCGGCCTTCACCTCGGCTCCGTTGTAGAAGAAGGGTGTCAGCTGGGTGATCTGAGGAACATTCCGCCCCAGGGCGTTCATGTCCTCGAGGGTCAGGTCGCGATTCTTGATCTTGGTGAATTCCGTATAGGGCATATCCGTCGGAAAGACTGGCCGCACCGTGAGCGTCTGGCTTCCGGCCTTCTCGATTTCCTTCAAGATGCTGGATTGCATGCCCTGCACCAGGCTCACGACGATGATCACCGCGGCCACGCCGATGATGATGCCGAGGGTGGTCAGGGCCGAGCGCAGCTTGTTGGCCTTGAGCGCCCTCACCGCCGCGGATACGGGCTCCTGGATGTTCATTATTTTTTCTCCGAGCTGGCCTTGCGCTTTTTCGCCGCCGCTTCCAGCTCCGTGTCGGACTTGGCTTTCAGCTTCACCGAAGCCCGGTCTTTCAAATCCTTGAGTTTTCGGATGGGGCCCGTGAGCACTTTGTCGCCCTCGTTCAGGCCGCCCTTGGCTTCAAAAAACTGCGTGTTGACGATGCCCGTCTGCACGACGGTTTCCCGCGCCTTGCCGTTCTTCACCACCATGACCACGTTGTGCGAGGCCGGTGCGAGCAGTCCTTGCTTCTGGGCTTCTTCCAGGGAGCCGTCCCGCTCCAGCACGGCCTGCAGGGGCACGCGCAGCACGTTCTTCGCCTCGCTGGTGAGGATCACCGCCCGGGCGCTCATGCCCGGCCGTAGCTGGTTCACGTCCTGGGTGGACATGTCCAGGGCGACCTTCACCTTGTACATGTTGGCGTCAGTTCCGGCGCCTTCGCTGCCGGTGGCCACCTCGGCCACCTTGCCGGTGAAGACGCGCCCCTGGAGGGATTCCACCGTGACCTGGGCCACCTGGCCTGGCTTGACGCGGACCACTTCGCTCTCGTTGACTTTCACTTCGGCCATCAGCTCGTGCATGTCGGAAATGATCATGAGCGTGGCGCCCGGCAGGTTGCTCATGCCGGGAATGGCCATCTCGCCCTTCTCGGCCTTCAGGCTGGTGATGCGGCCATTGATGGGCGCCCGTAGCGTGGTCTTGTTCAGGTTGTCGCGCATGGAGCCGAGGTTCGCTTCGCTTTGGGCGATGTTGGCTTTCGCCCCCTGGAAGGTCAGCTCCGCGCTTTGCTTGGCGAGCCGGGCCTGGCGGAAATCCTCGTCGCTGATGAGTCCCTGCTTGAAGAGGTTTTCCTGGCGCGCGAAAGTCTGCTCCGCGCGGTCCATGGCCGCCTTCATCCGCTCTGCATCCTTTTTTGTTCCGTCCAGGGCCGCGGTGGCGCGGGCCATTTCCTGCTGGAGCCGGACCTGGTCAATGGTCACCAGCAGGTCGCCGGCTTTCACTTCCTGCCCGTCCACCACGTGGATGGCCTTGATCTCGCCGGCCACGTTGGTGCCCACGTTCACGCGGGTCTTGGCCTGGATCTCACCCGAAGCCTGGATGGTTTCCCGGATGTCGCCTTTGGAAATCAGGTCCCAGGAATAGGCATCGGAATCTTCCTTGTTCCCCCCTAGGAACACTCCAAGCGTGAGCAACACCGCCATTCCAAGGACGATGCCGAGCCCCAGTTTCGTTTTGCGGGTCACTGTGCGAAGCCCCCCAGGATCCGGAAGGCCACGCCGAAGAATCCGAACAGGGCAAGGCAGGCCCCGATGGCCCGGCCCTTGGCGTGGAGCGCGTGTTTCATCCCGAGGGCCAGCACCACGAAGGAAAAGATCCAAAGCGGATCCACCAGGCCGAAGAGGCCCCGCAGCAGGCCGTTTTCAGGCTTCACGAAAAAGGACAGCACCGTCGGCATGAGCTCCTGGATGTTGCGCCCGCCCACGGGCTGGACCAGGGCCATGGCCCCCGCCAGGAACATGGAAGGCAGGGTCACCAAAGAGTGGACGACGGTGACGGAAAATGCCTGGACAAAGCTCGGCGCTTCGCCCTCCTCCTGCCGCCCCACATATGCGAAACCCCAGACGATGAGGGCCACGATCAGGTAGATGATGGGCGTCCCCAGCAAGGGCCCCAGGATCGCGGAGATCCATGGGTGCTTGCCGTCCTGGCGGGCGATGGCGTCGTCCATGGCGGAATCCGGGATGTTCAGGTGGAAGGTGTTCTTCATCATCTCCATCTGGCGCCGCGTGACTTCCGCCATGTCCACGTGCCAGGCCCAGAGCAGCATCACCACCAGGCTCACGATGATGGTGAGCGCCAGAGCCGGAACCCATGAAGGGGCCTCGCGCAGCTTCCTGAAGGTCGCCGAGGGTTCCGTGAACACGCCCACGAACTGGTCCATCAGGCCCATGGCCTTGGGCGGTGGTCCGGATTTTTCATTGTTTCCATACAGGGATTCGGACTCGCTCATGGGTGCCTCCGGAAGGGTGTGGCTCAACTTTAGCTGGGTTGATCAGATTGAGCGCTACCTCTTCGATGAACGGAAGCATCCCACCGTCGAGCGGTGTGGGATGGGCGGTCACGGAATTGATGGCGGTGCCTTCGAACCTGTTTTGATGCTTGCCAGCGCCAGCGCCGACACCAGTCCCAGGACCCCCATCCAGGGCCACAGCACCAGGCCGCCCCAGGCGTCCAGCATCCAGGTGCCGAGCCAGGGCCCGAAGCTGAAGGCCACGCTGAAGGTAAAAGTGTAGATCCCCATGTAGGCGCCGCGCCTCGCGGGTGGCGCGATGGAAGCCACGTAATCCGACATGGCCGGAAACAAGACCATCTCGCCGAAGGTCCAGACCACCACCGTCGCCACGATCATGGCGCGGGTGTGGGCCAGCGCCATGGCGCCGAAGCCGACGGCGTAAAGCAGGCTGCCCAGCATCAAGGCCCGGCGGTGGGGCCAGTGGGCCGTGGCCAGGTTGAGCCGCACTTCCAGGGCCACGATCATCAAGGTGTTGAGGGTGAACAGCGAACCGTAGAAACTTTCCGGCAGCTTGAGATCCCGAACCAGGTAGATGGGCATGGGCCCCTCGTGCTGGAAGAACACGACCACCACAGGAATGATGGCCAGCAGGAAGTAGCTCAAGGCCGGGTCCCGCAGCGCCGACAGCAGCGCGGTGCCATTGCCTGCTTCGTGCTGGTGGGGACGCCCCGCCACCAGCAGCGCCAGCACCCCCCAGGCGGCCAGCGTGGTGGCGCCATCCACCCAGAAAAGGCCATGGTAGGAACGCGTGGCGATGAATCCGCCCAGGGCCGGACCCACGCTCATGCCGAGATTGATGGCCAGGCGGTTCAGGCTGAACACCGCCTTTCGCAGCTCTGGCGGCGCCAGGTCCGCGAGGATGGACATGGAAGCGGGCCGGAAGCCTTCGCTCACCAGAGCCCAGGCCCCGATGAGCAGCAGAAAGCCGCGCACGTCCCGGACCAGCGGCAACCCCAGCATCAACTGGCCCGATAGCAGCAGCGAGGTCCGCATGACCTTCAGCGGTCCGAAGCGATCCGCCAGCCAGCCACCCAGAGGCGCGGCGACCATGGCGCCCAGGCCATAGACCACGAAACCCTGGCCCGCCTGCGCCGCCCCCAGGCCCATCTGCTTCATCAAGTAGAGCGCGAGGAAGGGCAGGGCCATGGTGCCGGCGCGATTGATGAAGGTGGCCGCCGACAGCACCCATACCTCCCGGGGCAGGCCGCCCAGGCCGCGCCAGGGATTCATGAGGAGCCGTGAGTTGTGGGTCGAGAGTCGAGAGTCGAGAGTCGAGAGTTGAAAGTCCATCTGCATCTCGGCTCATGGCTCTTTGATCGGGGATGGAGAATCGTCCCCCCATCGCCCATAGCCCGCTGCCTAGAGGCCACCGCCCAATTCATTCCAGGCCTTTCGCAATGGGTTTCCCGCTGCGGCACCACTCGCTCCAGCTGCCCACATAGAGCGCCGCGCCCGGAAGGCCCGCGTGTTCCAGGGCCAGCAAGGTGTGGCAGGCGGTGATGCCGGAGCCGCAATGCACCACCAGGTGGTCGGGCCGCAGACCATCCAACAACTTGGAATATATAGCGTGCAATTCCTCGGGCGATTTGAAGCGGCCTTCAGCATCCAGGTTTTCCCCGTAGGTGAGATTCACGGCACCGGGGATGTGGCCCGCCACGGGGTCCAAGGGTTCCGTGAGGCCCTCGTAGCGTTCGCTGGAACGCACATCCAGCACGCGCCAATGAAGATGCCTGGCGAGCTTTCCCACCACGTCGATCTCCACCGTGGGAAGCAGCCAGGCGTTGGCGGGATAGTGGGCGCAGGGTCTTGGAGTGGCTGGACTCGTCGTGAGGCCGCGGCCCGCTTCCAGGGCGGCCTTCAAGCCGCCGTCCAGCACCCAGGCGGCCTCGTGGCCGATGGCCCTCAGCATCCACCAGGCTCGGGCGGCGGCATTGGCGCCCCCTTGATCGTCATAGATGACCACGGGCGTGTCCGGTGCGATGCCCAGCAGACCCAGGGTGGCCCGCCACTGGTCCAAGGATGGCAGTGGATGCCGGCCCCCTTTGGCTGGATCGAAATCCGGCCCCGAAGCCGCGCTCAGGTGCGCCTCTGGATCCACGTTCAGCGCGCCCGGCAAATGCCCCTCTTCAAAGTTTTTGATTGCGCGCGCATCCAGCAGCACGGCGCCTTCAAAAGCCGAGAGATCTTGGGGTGAAAGGATGGTTGAGGGCATGCTCTACTTTGGCTCAGCGCGGCCGGGGCCACAACCGAAGCGAGGGCTGCGTATGGCCGCGCTGAGGAATTAAAAAGGCAAGAAGATCCGGATCCTGGACTTGGGCGCGGTAAGACCGACTGCAGACCGCGAATTGTTTCGCATTGGCTTGTGCTTTCGGTGGTGCGAACCTGAAGCCCGAAGCCCGAAGCCCGAGGCCAAGGAATCGCAGCAACCGCGGTGCATCATTTCCAGGAAAGTGGATAACAAAACACTCGAAAGAGGTGCGGCAACTTGGGGAGTGCAAAAATGAGTGAAGACATGATGGGACGCGTACGGGATCGGTGGGGCCGCTGGGGTTGTTTCGCGACCCTGGGGCTGCTGGGCCTGTTGGTGGTGTTCGGCCTCTGGAAGGTGAGGCGGGACACTACGCCGATGGTGGGGGCCGATGTGCGCTCTGTGGCTTTCCTTGATGCGGAAGGCCGTCGGCACACATTGGCCGAATACTCCGGGAAAGTGGTGGTAGTGGACGTCTGGGCCACCTGGTGCCCTCCCTGCAAGGCGAGTCTTCCCGAATTATCCAAGCTCCAATCCGAGGCCGACAGCCGCTACGCAGTGCTGCCCATTTCCATTGACGATGGCGGTTTCACGGACGTGAATGCCTACCTTGGCAGCCACCCGATGCCGCTCAAGGCCTTTGTGCCTGCGAATCGAGGATCATTGGACCCCTTCGGCCCCATCATTGGCATCCCAACCACGATCATCGTGGATGAAAATGGCAGGCTGCGGACGCGCTGGTCCGGCTTTGCTTCCGGGCGGGCAGAATCAGAGCTGAAAGCAGCCTTGGGTGGCGGGACCGTGCCAAGATAGTTCCATGCTTTCATCCCTTGAAACTGGCATCCGTGCCCTGTGCGCGAGGTTCACGAAGGACCCCGGCGGCGCCTGGCTGCGCTGGGGCCGTCATGCGAATTCTGCCCCTCAGGGTCTCGCCTACCTCGAACGCGCGGCGAGGCTGGACAACGCGGAGGCCCATTTCGAACTGGGGCTCTATTGCGAAGGCGGTGGCTTTGGCGTGGGGGTGAAGGAAAAAGCCATGGACCATTACCGCCGCGCCGCGGCCCTGGGCCATGCGGAGGCCACCTTCCGCATGGGCGAGATGCTGCGCTGGGGTATCGGCGTCGCGGCGGATCCCGAAGCTGGCCGCACCGCCTATCGCAGGGCGGCGGAAATGGGCTGGAAGCCCGCGGCGGAATGGCTGGCGGGGGCTCTTGAAAAGGGTGATGGCATGGAGCCGGACGCGGAGCTGGCGGCCTTCTGGCACCGGCGAGCGGAGAAGCTCGCAGTGCGCGAACCCGGCCGTAGCGCTTTGCTGCCGCTGCCTTCGGAGGTCCCCAGGGATCCCCTGATGCGCATCGCCGGCACCATCGCCGATGGGCTGGACGAATGGATGGGCGAAGCGGTCCACAGCGCCTGGTTCAAGTGGCTCTTCTGGCTCGTCCTCGTCCCCTGCGGACTGCTGGGCGTTCTCGGCCTCGCGGGTGCTTTTTTAAGCTTTATCGGATTCGCTCAATTCCTTTCCGCGCCTTGGGTCACCGTGGCCTTCTTGAGCATTGCCTTCGTGGTGCCAGCGCTGCTCTTTTTCTTCTTCTGGATGGCCAGTCGCCGGGGCATGCATTGGAGTTTCCTGGGACGGCGCCACCAGGCCAGGGCCGAGCGCGGCGATCCCAGGGCTTGTTATGAGCGGGGCCTGGCTTTCCTGAAGGGCAGCCCTGAAACACCTCGGGACGCGGCAGAAGCCAGGGCCTGGCTGCGCAGGGCCGCGGATGGCGGCCACGTGGACGCTATGGTGCAACTAGCGGAGCTGCTGCGGTTCGGCCACGGGGGCATGAAGGATTCGGCCCAGGCCAAGACCTGGCTCGAACATGCCGCGGAGGCTGGCCATGAAGGCGCCAAAAAGGCATTGGATGAAATGACTCGGAAAGACGTGGCGCCTTGACTCACCTGGAACGAATGGCCCTGCCTCTGGCATCGTAGAAGGTGGAGGCCCGGATGGCTGTGCAGTGGGCGAGGTTGGCGATCGGGTTTTTCTGTTTGTCTGGCGTGATGGGCAGCACGTTGAATGCGCAAGTTGCTTCGCCAGCTGAGGCCGCCGTAGCAGGCCAGGAAAGGAATTGAG
>JAJYMZ010000174.1 GCA_021786615.1 Acidobacteriota bacterium | reverse complement strand
GGAACGGGAAGCCCGCTTCCGCACGCTCATTGAGAATGGCAGCGATGTCATCTGCATCACCAGCGTGTCCGGTGCCTTCATGTATATCAGTCCGTCCCTGACCCGCGTGCTGGGCTGGACTCAGGATGAATTGCTGGGGCGCGGGTTCCAGGAATTCATCGCCCCTGAAGACGAGGCGGCCATCGAAGCCCAATACCGGGCTCTGGTGGGGTCAACTCCCGGGAGTTCTGGGAGCTTCCTCTGCCGTTTCACGGCCAAGGATGGGACTTATCGTTACGTGGATGTCCAAAGCCGGAACCAGATTTCCAATCCATTGATAGAGGGCGTGGTTTCCGTGCTGCGCGACGTGACGGATCGCATCAGGGCTGAGGAAAGCCTTTCCAGGGAACGGGACTTCACCAACGCCATCGTGGAAACCGTTGGCGCCCTGGTCATCGTCACGGACTGGGAGGGCCGTATCGCACGCTTCAACCGGGCCTGCGAGACAGTCACCGGCTACGCGGCGGTGGAGGTATTGGGCCGGCAGTTCTGGGAGGTCTTCATCCCCGAAGGGCAGCGCAAAGCCGTGGCCGCGGAATTCATCAGCAAGAAGGCCAGCGACTATCCCAACTCCAATGTGTCCGTGTGGGTGACCAAGCTCGGCGAGGAGCGGCATTTCGAATGGTCGGACACGGCGCTCCTGGATGAGAATGGCCAGCCTGAATTCGTCATCGCCACGGGGCTTGACATCACCGAACGGGAGCGCGCGGCGGAAGCCCTGAGGCAGACCGAAAAGCTCAAGAACGAATTCGTATCCACCGTGAGCCATGAACTCAGGACGCCCCTCACCAGCATTCGTGGCTCTCTGGGTCTGATGGCCGGCGGTGTGGCGGGCGCCCTGTCGGACCAGGGAAAGGCCTTGCTGGACATCGCCATCCGGAACAGCGACCGCCTCGGCCGTCTCGTCAACGACATCCTTGATATTGAAAAGATCGAATCGGGGAGGCTTGTCTACGCCTTCAGGGACCTGGATCTCCGCGCCGTGCTGGAGCAGGCCATCGAAGCGAACCGCTCCTACGGCGAACCCCTGGGGGTGCGCTTTGAGCTGGGCTCCGTGCCTGATGGAGCCAGAGTCAGGGCAGACGAAGATCGCCTCATGCAGGTGCTGGCGAAC
Organism: Acidobacteriota bacterium; assembly: GCA_021786615.1. Taxonomy (GTDB): domain Bacteria; phylum Acidobacteriota; class Holophagae; order Holophagales; family Holophagaceae; genus JANXPB01. Next base: position 11,444 of record JAJYMZ010000174.1, on the reverse strand, counting down.
CTGCTTTCCAACGCGGCAAAATACTCCCCCCGTGGAGAAACGGTTTTCATCTGGGCGGAACGCCGGGCGCCCCTCATCCGAGTCTCGGTGAGGGATCGTGGCGCGGGAATTCCTGAGGAATTCAAGGGAAGGATGTTCCAGCGATTCGCTCAGGCAGACTCCTCGGACACCAAGCAGAAAGGTGGCACAGGGCTGGGTCTGGCGGTTTCAAAAGCCATCGTGGAAGGGCACCAGGGAGCCATCGATTTCGAAAAGGCCGAGGGCGGAGGCACGATTTTCTATTTCGAGATACCCGAATTGGTTGCGTGACCCAAGTCCCATCAGGATCACCCGCACTAGCGGTGGAACCTTCCACCTCGTATGATCCATTGCTTAACCCAAGGTCCCAATCGTGAGGGCAATGTGAACGAAGGTGCTCGCCGCGATCTTCAACTGCAACTCCAGCAACTGAGAGATGGTTTCGCCGAAGCCATTCCGGAAAAAATGGCCGAGATCGAAGCGGCATGGGCCAAAATGGCTGGCGGCGAAGGACGCGGCAGCGGGGCGGTGGAAGCGGAATTCCAATTCCTGTACCGCATGGCGCACAGTCTTGTGGGGAATTCGGGCACTTTTGGATTCCATGACTTGTCCGAATGTGCCCGGGCCCTCGAAATGGCCCTGGCCGACCGGGCTCCCCAGGCCAATCTGAAAGAGGCCGTCACGAACCTCCAGGAAGCTGCCTCCCGGGCCATGCGTGTCTCACGGCCGGGACCGGACTATTCGGATTTCCCGCTCGCCGATCCCAATGCCTCCTTGGCGCCGGCACCCCTGGTGCTGCTGGTGGACGACGATGAGTTCTTTTCAGGCGACCTGCTGCTTCAACTGGAGGGGTATGGCTACCGGGTGAAACATTGCAGGAGCTTGGCCAGTCTCCCGTCGGCGCTGGAACAAGAGGTGCCCGCGGCCCTGATCATGGACATCATCCACCCCGAAGGCGAGTTGGCTGGCCCGGCTTTTCTTTCCGATCTGATCGCTCAGGGAAAATCACTTCCACCGGCCTTGTTCATTTCCGTGCGGGATGATCTGAGCGCTAGGCTGGAGGCCGTGCGTGCGGGCGGACTGGGTTATTTCACCAAGCCTCTTGAAATACCCCAGCTGATCTCCCGCCTGGAAGTGCTGGTGGGGTACCGGGGCCCTGAACCCTTCCGCATCCTGATGATCGAGGATTCAGCCACGGAATCCACCCACTACGCGCACGTGCTCCGCCGCGCGGGCATGCAGGTCAGCGTGGTGGGCAACCCCCTCCAGGTCATGGAACCCCTGCTCACGGAGCGGCCGGACCTGGTGCTCATGGACCTCTACATGCCCGGTTGCTCGGGCCTGGAATTGGCCACGGTCATCCGCCAGCAGGATGCCTTCATGGGTATTCCCATCGTGTTCCTGTCCTCGGAAACGGACATTGACCGGCAGATGAGCGGCCTTTCCATGGGAGGCGACGACTTCCTGGAAAAGCCCATCTCGCCCGAGCACTTGGTGGCCTCCCTGACCGCCAGAGTCACCCGCGCGCGCCTGTTGCGGGCCAACATGAATCGGGACAGCCTGACGGGGTTGTTGAACCAGGCGAATTTCAAGTACCAGCTGAAACTGGAACTTTCCCGCGCCGCGCGGCGCCAGGGGAAGCTGGCTCTGGCCATCATAGATATTGATGGATTCCAGGCAATCAACGATACCTACGGCCATCCCGTGGGGGACCGCGTCATCCGCAGCCTCACGCGCCATCTGCAGCAGCAGCTTCGCGAGACGGACATCCTTGGGCGGCTGGGAGGCGATGAATTCGGCGCGATCCTGCTGGATACGGATGAAGAGGGTGCCCAAGGCCGCCTGGACTCCATCCGGGAGGCCTTCTCCACCCATCACTACCGGGGCTTGGATTCGGTCTCCGCGGCCCAGCCTTTTGCCATCACCTTCAGCGGCGGCCTTTCTGGCTTTCCCGGCAGAACCAATGTGGGAGCCAGTCCCGAGGGCCTTTTGGTGCTCGCGGACCAGGCTCTGATGGAAGCCAAACTCCAGGGCCGGAACCGGATCGTGGTCGCGGGCGTTTGACAGTGGCTGCGCCGTCCTTTGTCCGGCATAAGCGTCCGTAACGACCTAGCCAGAAAAGCACTGGCTATTTCGTAACGGTCGCTAAACTATAAATTCGTAAATTGGAAGGAGTTGGACCATGGGTATCATCCTTGGTTTTGGACATGATCTTCGGTCCAGCAAGGTTCTCTTGGTGGATGACGATGCATTTATGCGGCGGCTTTTCGAAGCTCAAGTCAAGACTCTGGGATGCGAGGTGGTGATCACCAAGAACGGCGAAGAAGCCGTGAAAATGATTCCGGAGGAAAAACCTGATCTGGTGCTCATGGATGTGGTGATGCCCGGCATGGATGGCTTCGAAGCCTGCCTTTGGATGAGGCGCCTGCCGCAAATGAGAGGCGTGCCGGTGGTGCTGCTCACGGCCCTTGGACGGGATGCCAAGGAACGCAGTTTCGCGGCCGGCGCCAACGGTTTCCTGCGGAAGCCCCCCTCCCTCATCGAACTCCAAACCAGGCTCACGGCCTTGCTGTTAATCCGAAGGCTGGAGCAGGAGTTGGGAGATGCCGCGCCAACCGAGGAACTGCTCAGCAAGGATTCCAGTTTCAAGCCTATGGTCTGGATGGCTTCCACGAATCAATCGCTCTGCCTCAGGGTCACCGCCCAGGTGGACCGCGAGGGCTTCACGGCCAAAGCCTTCCCAGGGCTGGCGCCGCTCTCGAACGCTCTGGAATCAGAGCTTCTGCCTGACCTGCTGATCCTGGACCATGATCCGAAGGATGGGGACGCGGTGGAAGTCTCGCGGCGGATCCGCGCGGAGGAGGCCACCGCGCACGTGCCCATTCTCATGCTGATCCTGGACCATGATCCGAAGGATGGGGACGCGGTGGAAGTCTCGCGGCGGATCCGCGCGGAGGAGGCCACCGCGCACGTGCCCATTCTCATGCTGGTCCTGGACTCCGACCTGAAGGACGAATTGAATGAGGCCCCCTGCGGCGCATCGGAATTCCTGGGCAAGAATCCCGACGCCGCTGATCTCCGCCAGCGGATGAAGCTACTGCTTCGGCTTTCGGTACTGGAATCCGCCCACCGTGTGAATCGCTTGAAGGCCTAGAACCTTGATCACGATTACAGGCAAGGAGCTGATCGTATTTTCGATTTTCAATTTTCGATTTTCGATTGAACCCCAACTGGGGAGAGTCGTCCCTAATCGTCAATCGTCAATCGCAAATCGAAAATCGGCCTCGGGGGAATCGCCCCAGCCACGGCAGAGCATGGTGCGGCCATGAGCCTGGATCCCACCACCATCGGCCGCTATCGCGTGCTGGGAACCCTCGGCGAAGGCGCCATGGGCGTGGTCTACCTGGCGGAAGACCCGCTCCTGAAGCGGGGCGTGGCCCTCAAGGTCGTGCAGGGCGGGGCCCTTTCGCGGGGAGCCGCCCTGCGGCGATTCCAGCGGGAAGCGGAGATTTCGGCCCGCCTCAACCATCCGAACATCGTGACCGTTTTCGACGTGGGCGATGAGCCGGGCGTCGGGCCTTTCATCGCCATGGAACACATCGAGGGGATGAGCCTCCGGGACCGTCTGTTACGCGGTCCTTTGCCTCCAGAGGAGGCCTTATCCATTCTCGGGCAGCTCCGCAGCGCGCTGGAAGCGGCCCACCACGCCGACATCGTGCATCGCGACGTCAAACCGGAAAACCTCATCATCACTCCGGACGGGCGGCTCAAGCTCATGGATTTCGGCATCGCCCGGGAGGAGGAGTCAACCGCCACCGCCACCGCGGCTTATTTGGGCACGCCAGCTTATGCGGCGCCAGAACTGCTGGCAGGGCAACGCGCGACCACGGCCACGGACCGATGGGCGTTTGCCGTCACCGCCTTTGAATGCATCGTGGGCGCGGCGCCTTTTCCCGGCGAGACCATCAGCGCCACGCTGTTCCTCATCGCGCATGTGGATCCTCGATTTCCAGTCGGCATGGCCGCGGATTTGAAGGCGATTTTCCAGCGGGCCTTCGACAAGGACCCCGGTCGCCGTCCGGCGGACCTGAACCGTTTCATGAACGATCTCATCGAGGCCCTTCCCCTGGATGACACCTCCAGGGCCCGGGCCCGGTTGCAGTGGAATTCGCCGATGGTCCCGGCTCCGGCGCCGTCATCCTTGCCTCCCATTGAAGCCGAGGAGGACCGTGCCGCGCGCCGTCGCTGGATCTGGGTGGGGGCGGTGCTCGCGCTTCTGGTACTCGCGGCCGCATGGGCCTGGTCCGCCCGCGCCCCCAGGATCCTCAGCATCGAATCGGAGCCTCCAGGCGCCCTGGTGTCCGCCGATGGTGAACCCCTGGGTGAAACGCCTCTGCGCAACCTGCGCGTTGGCTCAAGAGTCCGGGCTCTTCATTTCGAAAAGCAAGGCTATTTGCCTCTGGACCATGCCCTGGGTCCTCAGGACAAGAAGTTGAATCTGAAACTTCTGGCTGCGCCATTACGCTTGCAAATTCATAGCGACCCTCCTGGAGCCCAGGTGTTCCTGGACGGCGAGTTGAAAGGGGAAACGCCGCTGGAAAGCCTGGAGGTGCCGGGCGAGGGCGCCCATGCGCTCAAGATCCAGAAGACGGGCTACGTGCCCTGGATCGCCCAACCCCAACCCCAGCGCCCGTTGCCCGATCCCATCCGGCTGCAGCCGGCGGTCCATCGCAAGAACGCGCCCAAAGCCAAGGCCGAAGAACCCGGCAAGGTGAAGAAGTTCTTCAGCAACCTCTTCAAGCGGAAGAAGGAGTGAGTTTCGTGGGCCTTGCACGTATTCTGTAGTGTTGGAGTGCGCAGCGCCGTGACCTTTCCCCATGGATCCTTTTTCATCCGGCAACTGGAGATCAGCCCCCGGCTGGTGATGGCACCGCTGCATGAAATCACCGACCAGCCCTTCCGCAAATTCATCAAAGAGATCGGCGGCGTGGGCCTGGTGGTGAGCGAGATGATTTCGAGCGAAGCGCTCATCCGTTCCGCTCGCAAGGCCGAGAAGATGATGGCCAACACCGGCGAGCACCCCTACTCCATGCAGCTCTCAGGAGGTACGCCTTCAGTGCTGGCGGAGACCGCCCGGCTGTGCGAAGAGGCAGGCGCGGACATGGTGGATCTCAACATGGGCTGTCCCGCCAGCAACGTGACCAAAGGCGGGGCGGGGTCGGCCTTGCTGCGGGACGTGCGCCTCGCGGAGTCCTGCGTTTCGGCCATGGTCAAGGCCGTGAAGATCCCCGTTACCGTGAAGATGCGCGCGGGCTGGGATGCATCGCAAAAGGAGCGCGGAGAATTCCTCGATTTCCTTCACATGTTCGAAGCGGCGGGCATCGAGGCCCTGGCCATCCATCCCCGCACTCGGGCCCAGCAGTACGAAGGCCAGGCCGACTGGAGCATCATTGCCCGCGCCGTGGAGGCTGGCGTGCGCTATCCCATCATCGGCAATGGCGACGTGATCACCCCCCAGGATGCCTTCCGCATGGATCGCGAGACTGGCTGCGCTGCGGTGATGATCGGCCGCGGCGCACTCTACAACCCCTTCATTTTCCGCGAAGTGCTGGACCCGGAATTCCAGGTGACGACGGAAATGCGCGTGGACGCCACGCTGCGCTTCTTCCGCATCCTGCTTGAATTGCTGGAGCCGCGTGAAGCCCTGCACAAGATCAAGAAGATCGGCTCCTGGTTCACCAAAGGCATCCCCGGCGGCGTGGCCTTCCGCCAGAAACTGAACCACTGCGACGACCCTGAGGAATTGCTCTCGGACCTCGAAGCGCTGAAGCACATGCAGGCGGCGTGAGGTTCAAAACACTACGCGAAGATTGCGAAGGGGAAGAAGCCCGCGAAGTATACGAAACAAGGCCCACTTTCTGCCCACTGGTCCGCGAGATGGACCAAGCGATTGTTGCGAAGGGCCCAGGTCGGAAAGTGGTTCGGGTGGCCCTGGGGGGCGAAAGCCATGCGGCTGATAGGTTGGAATGCCTCTTGGATTCTCTGCAAGAGCTTGCTTGGGTGTGGGGTGGTGGCAATAAACATTTCGATCTCCTTTGGTGCGGGATCAGCATGAGCCCGCGGTTCACGTCCAGATGAGATCGACAACTTCATGGCTACTCCATTGTGGTGACTGTGCCCGGAGTATGGCAGCGATGAAGGGACTGGGAGTTGATTTCTAACAGGATGCAATCACGAGATGGGCTGATCACAACATTCAAGTTGAGAAAATGATGTGCATCCCCTTCATCCCTGTTTATTAAGAAAAACCTATAAACAGGGATGAAGGGGATGAAGGGGATAAAAGCCAACATTGCTGCGGGGCAACACTCGTTTTCCAGTTGATAGCTTTCCTCCGCTTCCCTCTATTTTTCCTCCGCTACCCTCCGCGTGGTTAGTTATTCCCATTCCCCGAACAAGCCGGGCTGAACCCCTGCGCTGGGATCTGAAGGGAAGGGATAGTCCTCTGAGGGAGCCCAGGGCTGTTCGGGGTTGAAGGGGCCCGGCAGTGGGATCTCCGGCGGGAGCCAGCGCAGGGCGGGCAGGGCTCCAAGGCGCGCCAGCAGAGCCTCGGCGGCCCCTTCGCTGGGGGCGGCGGGGACGCGCAACAGCGCGATGGGTGGATGCTGCAGCAGATCCTTCAGCGGCCAGGGAAAGGCGGCGCGCGCCTCCAAGGGGAAAGCGATTCGGGCGTCGGCGCCGAGCCCAGGGGTGAAGTTCGGGGGCGCCGGAGGCAGCGCCAAACTATTGCGCCAGGGGAGACCTTCGCGCATGGCCTGGAGCCCCAGAAGGTGGGCCACTTCGGCATCATGGCAGGGACCTGTTTGGACCGAGGACTTCAAGCGTGTTTCCAGGATGTCCACGAGGCCCTTCAACATTCCGGTCGCGGCTTCCCAGTCGCCGCTGGCTCCCTGGAACTCGGCGCCTCCGAGAAGTCCCAGGCGCCAGCCGCAACGTTTCCGCTGGAAGGGCAGGGCCGCGGGCCAGCCCCCTTCGGCCATGCGCAGGCTGAAGGCGCGTTCCAATTCGGTCTGGATGGACTCCAGGCTCACGGCGATATCCTCCGCATCCAGGGATGAAAGGGCGCCCAGGGGCAGCAGCAACTCACCCCACAGGAAACCCGGCACCACTTCATCCGAGGCGCCCAAAAGGGCTGAATCCCCATGGGGCACGCGGCCGAAATTCGGCAGGGACCAGGACTTCCCCTCATCCGGAACCCAGCCAAGGGCGCCATGGCGCCAGAGATCGCCAGCCAGACCGGTGGGCATGGCGGGACCATGGAGCCAACCGCGGAAAATCCCAGGGCTGAAATGTGCCACGGCATTTTCGCGCAGGTGAAGGGATAAACTCTGCACGCTGCTCAATGCCTCGAAGAATCCCGTTCGGGAATCCCCGCCCAGCGCCTGCAGCCAAGAGGGCTCCGCGTCCCAGACCAGCGCGAGCCCGCCAGGCAACAACGCCGTCATCTCATTGAGCGTCCGCATGGCCATCCAGGGGGACAAGGGCGGCGTGGGTGCCACGCACTCCAGCGCCCGGGTGCCGATCCAGCCCGCGTAGGGCGTATCGGTGCCGCACCGGATGAAATACCCCTTGCCCTCCATCAAGCGCACGGGCCCTCCGGCGCGAACACCGGGCGGCCCGCGCCGCCTGGCGTGAAGGCCTGGTGCCAGCGGTTCCTCAGGCGCAGGGCTGATTCCTCAGCGGCGCCCAAGTCGGGGCGGCCCATCAGCCTCAAGCCCAGCCACGTAGCGGCCAAGGTGCAGCCGGTGCCGCGTCGCTGGCCAGGAAGGCGGGGCGAGGCGGGCAAAGCGGTGACGCCTTCCAGGGTGATCCAGAGATCCTGGATATCCGAACCCGGGTTATGGCCCCCTTTCAGCCACACGGCCCCTGCGCCGCGCTCCAGCCAGGGGCGGGCGAGAAGCTCGGCCTCGGCGGTCTGGATTTGGTCAGGAGGAAGGCCCGCGGCGGCTGCGGACTCGCCCCGGTTGGGACTCACAACCCATCCGCCGCCATTGAGCAGCACATCGGCCATGTGGCGCAGCGCCGCCCCGTCGTGCAGTCCCACGCCCGCCGAAGGGGCCAGGATGGGGTCCCAGATGCGGATGGGGGGAGCAAGGGCCCTTAATGTGGCTGCAAGGCGCAGGAAAGTGGGTTCATCCAGGGCGGTCATGCCCAGCTTCACACCCCATCGCCCGACGAGATGCGGCCCCAGGGTCTCGATGCGCTTCACGGGATCCATGGAGGGGGCTTCAATACGCTGGCAGGCCAGGCCATTCTGCATAGTTTCGGCCGTGCTCACGGCCATCGGATGCACGCCAAGGGCTTGAAGCGTCATCACATCCCGAAGCAGGCCCGCCCCCGCGGATGGGTCCATGCCGCCTAGGCAAAGGGCGATGGGTGGCGTGGGGGGCATGGGCGGCGGAGTGGTCATGGGAGCCCTTAAGAATGACATTGCTGGGCGCTCGGGCCACAAGAATCGTGCATTCATGCGCTGTTGCAGAATTGGGGAATCGCGCATCCCATAGTGGGAGGGCTTTCAGCGACGCCCCCATTGCTTCGATCCAACTCTAGCGGTATTTAGGAGCACCCCAGGAGAATGAAGCGTAGGTGGGGCAAGTTTTTCGTTTTCTTTGTGTGGAACAAAAAATAGTAGCTGTAAAACAACAATTAATAAAAAATTCAGCCCACTTAAGTGGGCTGAACAACATCACCAAGTTTCAGGAGATAACTGCGCTTGCGGGAATTACTTCTTCTTTTTACCGCCCTTGCCGTTCACGTCGTCAGCCAGCTTTTTGCCCGGCTTGAACTTCGCGACCTTCTTCGCGGCGATCTTGATGGGCTTGTTGTCCCGTGGATTGCGGCCCGTGCGGGGTCCGCGGCTCACCGTCGAGAAGGTGCCAAAGCCCACGAGGGTGACTTTGTCGCCTGTGCGCAGGGCACTGGACACGCTGGAGATCATCTGGTCCAAGGCTGCGGCAGCCTGGGCTTTGGTGATTCCGGCTTTGTCCGAAATGGCGGTGACCAGTTCGGCTTTGTTCATGAAGTACCTCCGAAAATGGGGACATCGGTCCCCGGGTGAAGGAAATCGGAATCACCCCACTATGAGATGTCCCGGTTCCACTGGGTTTTCAATTGGGAAGGAGCTTGGAACCCCTATGGTTCCTGGGTATTTGCTAAACTGCAACGAAGGTACGGCCTGGATGCAGTGGCGTCAAGGGTTTTCGGAATTATTTTTTCGGGATCAACCATGAATAGTGGGTCTACGAGATCACGAGTGTGCTGAAGAGGCAATATTCTTGAATCCTAACTCTTCGTAAATAAGCAGATGTACTGATGGTGCGCCTTGCGGAAGCAGCATTGTTCCACGGTCAAGCAGGGACAACGTTCCACGGAATACTGGACCCGGAAAAGGCCTCCAAGCCTACAATGAAGGCATGTCCTACCCCTTTTTCCTGCGCCTGGCCTACGTCGGCACGAGCTTCTACGGCTGGCAAATCCAGACCACCTTGCGGAGCGTCCAGGGGGAATTGTGGAAGGCGCTCCGCACACTGGATCCCGATGCGCCCATGCCCCAGGGGACCGGCCGCACCGACGCGGGCGTCCATGCACGGGCTCAGGGCGTGCTAGTGACCGTCGCGCGCCATTGGGACCCCTATCGCCTCCTGGCGGCCCTTAACGCCTATCTGCCTAGTGATGTCAGGGTGATGACCGCAGAGGCTGCGCCCGAGGGCTTCTTTCCCCGCCACCACGCCGTGGCCAAGCGCTATGTCTACAAGTTGCAGGAGGGACCTGCGGCCGACCCATTCCTGCTCGACCGGGCCTGGCATCAATACGGGAAGGAGCCTCTGGACCGGAAAGCCATGGCCCAGGCGGCGGCGCAGCTGGTGGGAGAACATGATTTCTCCAGCTTCCGCGCGGCGGAATGCGCGGCGAAGACGGCCGTGCGGATCATTTTCAAAGTTGAACTTGTGGACTGCGGACCCGCCTTGGATCTGGTTTTCGAGGGGAATCGTTTTCTGATGCACCAAGTGCGCATCATGACCGGCACCCTGGTGGATGTGGGCCGCGGCCGGAAATCACCGGATTCCATCGCCACCATTCTTGCCGCGCGGGATCGCCGCAAATCTGGCATTTCTGCGCCCGCCCATGGGCTGTACATGGATCAGGTTTGGTACCAGCGAAGAGGGGGCATCGGCGACGTGAGCCCATGGCCCGAGCCGCTATGAGGATATTCGGCTCTAGGCCTCGGTCTGGAGGAAAGACGAAAATGCGCTTTCGGTGCTTTGGCCCCTGGATTTAGGTGGTCCACGATCCAGCCACTATTTCCCGACTGGCCGTCGGCCCTCCAGGGCGCGGCTGAGGGTCAGGTCGTCGGCGTATTCCAGGTCGCTGCCCATGGGCAGCCCCATGCCGATGCGCGTGACCTTCAACCCAAGAGGCTCCAGGACCCTCGCCAGCCAGGCTGCGGTGGATTCACCGTCCATGGTGGGATTGAGCGCCAGGACGATCTCCCGAATCTCGTGATCCTCCAAGCGCTTGAGCAATTCCCGGAGCTTGAGCTGGTCGGGCCCGACGCCGTGCAGGGGCGAGATCAGCCCCCCCAGCACGAAGTAGCGGCCGCGGAATTGGCCGAGGCGCTCGAAGCTCAGGACATTGGAGGCCTCCGCGACCACCACGAGCAACGTGGGATCGCGTTTGGGGTCCTGGCAGATGGAGCAGACCGGCTGATCCGTGAAGGCGCCGCAGATCTCGCAGAAACCCACGCGCTGGGCGGCCTGGGTCAGCAGGCTGCCCAGGTGATCCATGGAGTGCGGCCCCTCTTTCAGAAGATGCAGCGCCATGCGCTGGGCGCTTTTGGCCCCGACGCCAGGAAGTTTCTGCAAGGCATCCACGACAGCCTGGAGCGGAGCCGGGAGGTTCATCAAACTTTCAGCCCTGGGATGTTCAAGCCGGCGCCCATGCCGCCAGTGATCTTGGCCATGCCTTCATCAGCCTTTTGGGACGCATCCTTGAAAGCCGCCAGCAGCAGGTCTTCCAGCATGGAGGGATCTTCGGGATCCATGGCCTCCTTGGCGATGGAAATCGCCTGGACCTCCTTGGCGCCATTCAGCGTGACCTTCACCGACTGGCCTCCCGCGGTGCCTTCAGCGCGCAGGTTTTTCTGGGCTTCCGCCAGTTTCCCCTGCATGGCCTGGGCCTGTTTCATGAGGAATCGCATGTCCATGAGTGCCTCCTTGTGGGTGGTGTAGGTGAATCCGCCGCATGCGGCGGGCCAATGACAGCATGGCCCAGTAGCCCACGGGGATGGCGAGGAGGCTCAGGAACAAGCCTCCGTACAGATATGATTTCAACACGGGCCGCAGCATTTCATGCATGGCTTCGAAGCC